>NZ_DAOLKE010000144.1:0-8610 GCF_035331805.1 Plasticicumulans sp.
GCCGCGAAGTCCGGCCGCCGCCCGGCGGCGAGCAGCGCGTGCAGGGCCGGGGCCTGCGCGGCGTCGATCGTCGTCTCCCAGGTATCGGGCGTCAGGCCCTCGCTGCAGGCGTCGAGCCGTGCCAGCAGCGGCGCGGCCCAGGCCTCGCCGCGGCGCTGCGCGAGCGCGAGGAAGCGGTTGGTCTGCGGCGCGATCAGCTCGCCGAGCACGCGCCAGACGATCAGCCGGCTCGGCGAGATCACCAGATCGAGGCCGGCGGCCGCGAACAGCGGCTCCTCCTCGCGGTGATTGGCGCGTGCGATCACGAACAGGTCCGGATTCAGCAGCCGCGCCGTGTAGGCGATCGACAGGTTGTCGGCGTCGTCGTCGGTGCCGGCGACCAGCCCGGCCGCACTGAGCGCCCCGGCCGAGCACAGCGTGTTGGCGGTCGTCGCATCACCGAGCACGGCATCCTCGGGCGCATCGTCCGGATCGGACTCGATCACGCGCACCGGCAGGCCGGCGCCGGCCAGATGCCGGTACGCGGCGCTGCCGAAGCGCCCGTGACCGCAGACGATCCACTGCCCGCGCGGCGGCACCAGCCGCGGCGGCAGCGGCTGGCCGGGCTGGCGGATCAGGTATTCGTAGAGCATGTGCAGGCTCGGCTCGACCAGCGCCATGGCCAGATGCTCGCCGAAGGTCTCGTAGGCATCGATGATGCGGTCGGTCTCGAACGACGCGAGATTGGCCGCGGTCGAGGCGTGCTCGGCGCGCGCGATCACGCGCAGGCGCGGGTTCAGCAGCTTCGCGGTGATCGCGACCTTCACGTCGATCGCATCGTCGGCAGCGATCGCGACCACGCCGAGGCAGCGCGGATGCACGAGCCCGGCCAGCCGCAGGATGCGCGAGGCGCGCGCATCGGCCGCGAGGCACGGCACGTCGAAGCCCACGTCCTCCAGGTCGAGCCGCGCGAGGCGCTCGGCATCGGCATCGAGCACGACCGTCTGCACGCCGCGCCGGCACAGCGCCCGCACCAGCAGGCTGCCGGCCTCGCCGTAGCCGCAGATGATCCAGAACGGCTCGGCCAGCCCGCGCACCTCGCCGGCGAAGCGGCTCTCGGCCAGCGCCCGGCGGAAGGCCGGGTCCTGCAGCAGGTTCAGGATCGTGCCGACCGCATACAGCCAGCCGATCACGGTCAGGTAGATGCACACCGTCACCCACAGCCGCTGCGCCGGCGTGAACGCGTACGGCACCTCGCCGAAGCCGATCGTCGAGCCGGTGTAGCTGATGAAGTAGAAGGCGTGGAACAGGTCGAAGCGCCACGGCCGGCCCTCCGGATCGACACCCGGAATCGCGACCAGCCCGGCGATCGACACCGCGTAGACGCTGATCAGCACCACCAGCGGCAGGCGCATGCGCCGCAGGAACAGGAACACGACGCTGTTGATCGCCGCCGCGCTGCCTTCGCGCGGATCGAGCGGCGCCGTGTCGCCCCCGGAGCCGGGCCGGCGACGCTGCAGCAGCAGGTGGACGAGGTTCATCTTCGGCGGTCGTCAGCGGCGCAGGTTGATGGTTTCGGCGAGCAGCATGACGATCGAGATGAAGTTCGCGAGCGCCGCGCCGCTGGCGAGCGACACCACCGAGGACACGACCCGCGGTGCCTCGCCGGCCCCGTAGGCGTGCGCCGCGATCGCCCAGACCACGGCCGCCGCGATCAGCTGCAGGTCCGCGACCAGACTGGTCGCGAGCAGCACCGCGCCCATGTGCGTGCGATCCCCGAGCTTCAGCACCGTCGCGATCAGGCTCACGACCAGCGCCGCGGCCAGCTCGTAGACGTCGTGATGCACGGGATTGTCGATCTCGCCGAGCACGAAGCCGAAGTTCAGCGTCGCGGCGAGCAGGATGAAGAAGCCGAAGACGACCTTTTCGAGATTCATGCACCATCCCCCTGGCGGTGTCGTTGTCGGCCGAGTGTAGGCAGCCGGCCGCCGCCGTTCGTGAAAGCCCGGGAGGGAACATGGCTTTGAACCCGAAAGAGGACGCCGGCCGCACCCCGGCCGCTGCCCGCGCGCCCCGCTCGCGCGGCCTGCTCGGCACCGTGCTGCTGGGGCTGGTGCTGCTGGTGGCGGTGCTGGCGCTGAACCCGGTGTACACGGTCGAGAGCGGCGAGGTCGTCGTGCTGTCGACCTTCGGCCGCTACGACCCCGAACCGCGCCTGCCCGGCCTGCACTTCCGCATGCCGCTGGTGCAGAGCACGCACTTCCTCGACGTGCGCCTGCAGACGCTGAACTTCCGCGGCCGCGAGGATGCGCCGGACGGCGACGGCATCCTCAATCACCCCGGCATCCAGGTGCTCGACGCCAAGAACCTGCCGATCACGCTCGATCTGTCGCTGCAGTTCACGCCGCACGCCGCCGAGGCCGCCGGCCTGCTCGAACGCTATGGCCGCAACTACGCCGACCGGCTGATCGTGCCGCTGGTGCGCGAGGTCGTGCGCGACGTGGTCGGCGGCTACCAGAGCGAGCAGATCGCCAACCAGCGCAGCGAGATCGGCCGCGGGCTCGAAGCGAAGCTCATCGAGGCGCTGAAGGCTTATCCGTTCACGGTCGAGAACGTCGCGCTGCGCGAGATCGGGCTGCCGGCCGTCGTGCAGAAGAAGATCGAGGAGGTGCAGCTCGCCAAGCAGGAGGAGCAGCGCCTGGCGATGGTCGAGCAGCAGGCGCGCAAGGAGCAGGAGATCAAGACCATCCAGGCCAACACGCGCCTGGTCGAGACCACGACCGACGCGCGCGCGCAGGCCGAGCGCAGGAAGCTCGAAGCCGATGCCAACGCCTACCAGATCGCGAAGGAGGCCGAGGCCCGCGCCACCGCCAATCAGAAGATCGCCGCGTCACTGACCGCCGAACTCGTGCACTACCAGTCGGTGCTGCAGTGGAACGGCGTGTATCCGGCGACGCTGGTGCAGGGCGGCGGGCCGGGCCTGCTGCTGAACCTGCCGGCCGGCGGGCCGGCGGCCGCACCGCGCTGAAGGCCGGGTACGGTCGGTGGTCCGTCGCTGCCGTGCCGCGGCGAACGGCTGCGGTGCACCACCGCCTGCCCTGCGCGGCGTGCACTGCACCGGCGCAGTGCACTCATGCGGCCGCCCGCCCGCCCGGATCGGGAGCGGAATCAAGGGGCTGGGCGCCACCGCAGTGCAGCACGCTTCTTGCTGGAAAAGCCCCGGTTGAACCGCCGGGGATCCTCATGACGACGCAATCCGTTCCGGCCCGCCTGCCCGACTTCGCGCCGGCGCCCGAGCCGGGCACCCGCCGCATCATCGATCAGCAGGAGCGGGTGTATTACGAGGGCTACTGGATCAAGACCTATCCGGTGCCGGGCGACTGTCTGGCGGCCAAGAAGAATCTGATCGAGGCGCTGACGCGGCGCCTGTTCAATCACACCGAACACGGTCTCAACGTGCCCGGCGTGCGCCTGCAGGAAGCCCGGGCGGCGTACGAGGCGGAAACCGATCCGGCGCTGCGGCGCGTCAAGGGCGGCATGCTGGCCGGGGCGCTGTTCAATCGCGCCACCGACATCTTCCGCCGGCTCGTGGAACTGCAGGCGGACGGCGTGGAAATCCAGACGGATTACCCGCTGGTGCAGGAATGCGGCCACTGCCTGCTGGAGGCGCTGGAGCTGGGGCGGCTGGTCCGGCATCGCAGCGGGCAGGAATGCATCGACGAGCTGTGGGGCGAGCCCTTCCGCGTGTTCTCGCTGTCGGTCGAGGAGTTCTTCGAAAGCCGCTATCTGAAGATCGGCATGTGCCTGCGCGACATCGACCGCATCGCCGCCGCCATGATCGAACATCTGCAGCCGATCCCGGTGTTCGAGGGTCTGGCGCCGCTGGTCAGCGACTTCGCGGAAGCGGCGCGGATCAAGACCGAGACCCTGCGCACCGATGCGCGGATCTTCGACGTGTGGTCGCGCTTCGTCACCGCCGGCGAGCGTCTGGCGGCCTACGAACCGGGCCTGCCCGCGGCCCGGGCGACGCGGACCCCGGGCCGGCGCGTGCACGGGCTGGTGGACGGCATGCGTCTGGTGAGGGCGGGCCGCTCCCTGATCTTCCACATCGTCCGCGCCCGCTCGCCGATGCCGAAGAGCATGGCCGACTATCTCGCCCATCTGGCCTTCTACCGGGACAAGGGGCGCATCTCGCCGACGCTGCCGGTCATGCCGGAATAGGCCGGGGGCACGCCGCCGGCTAGCGCCGGACCTGCGGCGGCACCCAGCGCGCCGGCAGCAGCAGGCAATGGCGCACGCGCGCCGGGGCGTGCGCAAACACCGACGAGAGCGCGACCGCCCCGAGGAACAGCCAGGCCCCGGCCGCCGGCACGAACGGCGCCAGCCCGAGCAGCCCGAGCTTCGCCAGCACCGCCAGCCCCGGCGGCTGCACCAGCCAGCGCCCGTCGCTCCACACGAACAGCAGCCCCAGCGCCGAACCGCTCGCCAGGGCCACCCACAGCCAGGGCTGCCAGCTCGCCGGCGGCAGCCCGTGCAGGAAGCCGGCCCCGAGCCCGGCGACCGCGCACAGATGCACGCTGCGCAGCGCGACGTTGACCCAGCGCTGGCCGGCGAAGCGGCGCGGTTCGGGCGGAAACAGCAGGGCGCGCAACTCGGGCATCGGCGGATCGCAACAGCGGGGCGGGGCGCGCATGTTCGGTCGAGGCAGGCAGCGGCGTCCATCCGCCGGAAGGGGCGGACGATGCGGCGGATTGATCCGCAGATTGCAGGCGTGCCGCGGTTGCCGGGGCAGGGGCGAATGACAGAAACCCCGGAGCGCTGCCGCGCATCCGGGGTTCATGCGGTCATGGTGCTGCGCTGGATCGCGCCGCCGCCGGGCAGCGCGCCTTCATTTCCAGCCCGCCTGCCTCGCGGCACGAGGAAGCCGGGGCGGACATTCCGGATTCAGGCTGCTGACCCGGCCATTGCGCGCCGTTTCCGGCATGAAAGCAGTCCACCCAGCGCCAGCAGTGCAGCACTTGCCGGTTCGGAGATTTTGACTCCGGCAAGTCGTGGTTCGTCGAGTGCCGTACCGTACTGGAAGCTGACGTTGCTGATCACGGCGCCGAGATTCAGGATGCTGCCGCCCGCCACGTTGAACATGAATGAAATGCTGTTGCGCACGAGTTCGACAGTGGACGTCACACCGCTGCCGGTATTGGCGACGTAACTGTTCGATACGATGCCGTAGTCGAGACCGTCCGGTGCTGAACCACCGCCTGAACTCAGTTCGGGGCAGGCGCTGCAGATCCGGTCGCCGGCACCGAAGGTGCCGCCGAGTCCGGAACCGGAAACCCCGTATTTGGCAGTGACGGTCGATCCGGACAATCCGGTCGCCGAATACCGGTACGCCCATTCACCGCCGAGATTGGTGCTCGACGACGGCGTGGCGAGATTCACGTAGGAACTGCCGGCACTCCGCGTCGCCGTGGGCGATGACAGCGTGTAGGGCGGTGCGAGATCGAAGAACAGTCCCATCAGCACATCCGAGGGGCGATCGAGGGTGTCCGTCGAGATGTTTTTCAGCGTGATCGACAGCACGCTGCCTGACAGATCGAAAATCGCCTGTGCCGCCAGCGTGTGTCCGCCCGAATAGGTATTGGGACCGGTCGCCACAAAACTGACGGAGGCTCCGGCACCGGTACTCGCGGCAGCGAGTACGCCGGCCAGCAGCAACGCGCGGTGCGCGTGCAGGGTTGATGCAATCATCAGAGGTCCCCTCCGCGAAGTTCACCAGGAACGTGGGCGGCGGGGCAGAGGGTGCGGGTACCTTCCGGGTGGGGAATTTCACCCCGTAAACAAACAGTCGCTTCCGTGTGTATCCGTGTTCAACCGACCGGCATCTGCGCCGCGGCATGTACCGGGGGGCTGCGACTGCCCGCCCGGCTGGTAAGGCAGCAAAAAATGTTGCAATGGTTATGCCGGTCATGGCAAGTGCTTGTCAAGCTTTGCTTGCGGCGCAGATTTGCATCTGAAAAATCAGTAATATGTAAAATTTTTTGACACGCATGCCTTCATCATCAAGGCAATCGCTGCCGGCAGCAGGAATACGCAAGGAGAAATGAATCCGGACGCCGATGCGGCGGTTCAGCCGGGTATCAACAGACTGACGGCGGCAGAGGACCGGAACGCTGACATCAAGCCTTGCTGTCGTCGTCAGCTTCGATCCCATGGCAAGCGCACCTTCCCGGCATGCGAAAAGTCAGGGGCTGCGTGGGTGGCAGGCGCCTGATCATTTTGTTCAGGCGCGGCTTGCATGAGCGCCGATTTTCACCTGAACTGCATGCAGCCCGGCAGTCATGCTGCATTGCAAGAAGATGGGTTCGTTTGAGGCAGGCTTGCAAGCCCGGCATGTGGCGGATGGCATTGAGACCATGCCCGGGTTTCAGCGTCACTCAGCACTGCGTGCTGTTCAGGATGTCGTGCTGGTCAATGGAGGTCTCGTGAATATCCATGAATCGTGGCCTGATGTGCCGATGGATGTGATATGCGCAAAGGCGTATCCGGAATTCTTGTCCTCAGGCATGCGCGGAGTCTCGCAGAAATGAACAAAAAACTCATCTGCATCGGCGTGTTCGGAGTTTCTCTCGTATGGTTCGACAGTTTTTTTGCAGCCCTCATCATAGTGGGCTTCTTCGCAGTCATTGCGCTGGTGCTTTTGCCTGCATCGTCGATTGATCTCGGGTTTGACGAATGGGGCAGCGACGAAAGCTCTGGGTCTGGTGGAGACCGGGAGGGTGGTGGAGACAGTGCCGATTCGGGTGGGGATTGGGGCGGCGGGTGTGATTAAGTGCGCGCAGCCATTGCCGGCGATGGCGACCCGGCAGCCTGGTGCGGATGCCCTGCGTCGAACAACCGGAAGTTACATCAGGCGCGCATTCATGCGCACGCAGTCAAACGTCAAATGTCCATGTTTCCGGTAATGCGCACCCTGCCGGAGATTTCAGGGTGCGCACGCCACTGAATTACGGGCGGGACATCCGCCCCCGCCTCATTCCTCGGCCTCATACCCGAGGCTCGGCGCCAGCCATTTCTCCGCCGTCGCCAGTTCCCAGCCCTTGCGCCGTGCGTAATCCTCGACCTGATCGCGCGTGATGCGGCCGAGGCCGAAGTAATGCGCGCGCGGGTGGGCGAAGTACCAGCCGGAGACTGCAGCGGTCGGGACCATCG
The DNA here is from genome assembly GCF_035331805.1 of Plasticicumulans sp. Classification (NCBI taxonomy): domain Bacteria; kingdom Pseudomonadati; phylum Pseudomonadota; class Gammaproteobacteria; family Candidatus Competibacteraceae; genus Plasticicumulans; species Plasticicumulans sp. The sequence goes on from NZ_DAOLKE010000144.1 coordinate 7,189, forward strand.
CGAAGCTTTCGGTGATGGTGATGCCGGCCTGCGCCTCGACATCGAGCAGGGTCCACAGCGTCGCCTTCTCGGTGTGATCCGGGCAGGCCGGATAGCCGGGGGCGGGGCGGATGCCGCGGTAGGCTTCGTCGATCAGTTGCTCGTTGGCGAGCGCCTCGTCGGGCGCATACCCCCACCATTCCCTGCGCACGCGCTCGTGCAGGCGCTCGGCGAAGGCTTCGGCCAGACGATCGGCCAGCGCCTTCAGCAGGATGGCGCTGTAGTCGTCGTGCGCAGCCTCGAAGCGCGCGACGTGGGCGTCGATGCCGATGCCGGCCGTGCAGGCGAAGGCGCCGACCCAGTCGGGCGTGCCGGGCGCTGCCACGTAGTCGGCCAGCGACTGGTTCGGCTTGCCGTCGGGGCGCACCGACTGCTGGCGCAGGTGGTGCATGCGCGTGCGCTCGGTCGTGCGCGTTTCGTCGGTCCAGACGATGGTGTCCTCGCCGTCGCGGTTGGCCGGGAACAGGCCGATGACGGCGTTCGCCGACAGCCAGCGTTCATCGACGATGCGCCGGAGCATCGTCTGCGCGTCGTCGAAGAGCTTGCGCGCCTGCTCGCCGACCACGGCATCGTCGAGGATGCGCGGGAAGCGCCCGGCCAGTTCCCAGGCCGAGAAGAACGGCGTCCAGTCGATGTACTCGACCAGCTCCGCGAGCGGGTAGTCGAGCAGCACCTGCACGCCGGGCACACGCGGGGCGAGCGGGGCGCCATCGGCCGGGTCGGGCGCGAGCGCGTTGGCGCGGGCCTGCGCGAAGGGCAGCAGGGCTTCGCGGTTGCGGCGCAGGCGGTGCTGCTCGCGCTTGCTGGCGTAGTCGGCCTTGGTTTTTGCGACGAACTCCGGCTTCAGCTCGGGACTGACCAGCGACTGCGCGACGCCGACCGCGCGCGAGGCGTCCTTCACGTAGACGACGGCCTGCTCGTACTGCGGGTCGATCTTGACCGCGGTGTGCATGACCGAGGTGGTCGCACCGCCGATCAGCAGCGGCAGCGCGTACTGCTGGCGCTGCATCTCCTTCGCGACGTTGACCATCTCGTCGAGCGAGGGCGTGATCAGGCCGGACAGGCCGATGATGTGCGCGCCGACCTCCTTCGCCTTGGCGAGGATCCTGTCGGCCGGCACCATGACGCCGAGGTCGAAGACCTCGAAGTTATTGCACTGCAGCACGACGCCGACGATGTTCTTGCCGATGTCGTGCACGTCGCCCTTGACGGTCGCCATGACGATGCGGCCGTTGCTGCTCGCGGCCTGACCGCTGCGCGCCTTCTCGGCCTCGATGTACGGGATCAGATAGGCGACGGCCTTCTTCATCACGCGCGCCGACTTCACGACCTGCGGCAGGAACATCTTGCCGGCGCCGAAGAGGTCGCCGACGACGTTCATGC
>NZ_DAOLKE010000145.1:0-8544 GCF_035331805.1 Plasticicumulans sp.
GGTCGCCCGTGCGGGGATCGTACAGATAGATGGATTCCGGATCCTCTGCGCCCCCGAGCGTGCCGCCGATCGCGATTTGTCGGCCTTCAGGGTTTATGGCTCCGGCGAGGAGCCGGCCTTCCATATTGGGTCCGATCGGAACACGTAATGTCCGGATGGATTCCAGGGTCGACGTATCCCAGACCCGGGCCGTCTTGTCGTAGGACGCCGTCAGCAGCTGCCGCCCGCTGGCATCGGTGGACAAACTCTTGACCGGTGCCGTATGCCGGTCCGTACCAAGGCGCAGGACCGGCTCGGTCAAGGGCTTGGCTTCGAGCGTGGCACTGGCCAGTGTCAGCAGGGCCAGGCTGGCCAGCCATGCCTTGGCATTGAGGTACTTGCAGAGTCCCATGGCAGGCCTCCCTTCCTGTTGCATCGCAGTATGGCGCAGCGCCTCCATCAATAGCCGATCGCCAGAATTTTTCCAGCACACATTTTTCATGGCATCGATGCTGCGAGCCTGTCAGATCACATCTGTCTGTCCGTCCATGTGGGAACAACCCGCCCCACGAGGAGGCCCGGAAGATGTCCCGCCCATGCTCAAATCGCATCCCCCTGCGTCCACTTGCCCTGTTGGTTGCCACTTTGGCGGCTACGACCGCTCACGGAGTCAGGGCCGAAGAAGCCGCCGGGGAAAAGGCGGTGGAAGTACGCGATTCGGCTTTGGGTCTACAGGTCAGCATCGAGCCTGCCAAGTCGAGTTTCCGTGTTGGCGAGCCGCTGCAGTTCAGGGTGCAGGGCAACCGGCGCTTCCATCTGTATGTGTACACGATCGATCCGCAGACCAAGCGCGCGGTGCTGGTGCTGCCGAACGCTCGCCAGCGATCGGCGGTATATGAGCCGGGCAAGACGCAGAGTGTCCCCGGCAGGACGATCGAATTTGTCAGTGACCGCCCCGGCACCGAGAAATTCGTGATGCTGGCCAGTGCCCAGCCGATCGACATCAAGATCGAGGAATTCACCAAGGACGGCGATTTCTGGACCGTCGACAACGATGAGTGGGAAAGCCAGCTCGAAGCCAAGGGTATCCGTATCCGGGATCCCGATCCGGCTCCGGGAGCCGGCAGCGGCGGGGGCGGCAGTGCCGGTGGCGGTGGTGGTGGCGGCAGCGCCGGTGGGGGGGGCAGGGCGCGCAACGAGGGTGTCGTCATGCGCCAGCTCGCCGTGCGCATCGTCGGCGAAGCCCGCAGTGCGGCGCCGCCGGCCGAGGGCGAGGCCACGAGTACGGCGGTGTTCGTGGCGACCTCACGGGAGCGCTATCTCACCGGCGACCGGGTTTCCATCGTCTATGGCGCCGATCACTCGGGCTGGGTGCGTCTGTACACGGTCGAACCGGATGGCACCCGGGCGCTGCTGACCACCCAGCAGGTGGATGGCCGCACGCTGCGCCGGGCGAGTGCCCGTGCCGAGGCGCCGGCCGGGCGACACGCGCTGGTCGCCATCTACAGCCCGACCGAGGATTTCGATGACAGCCGCTTGCCCGGCACCGGCAAGGATCTCGTCGCCGACAACGCCGACAAGGCGCTGACGCTGGAAGGTGGCGATGCGCCGGTTTCCTACGACGTACGCCGGTTCTGGATCGACGAGTGAGGTGGGCAGTGATGCGCGACCCCTTCCTGGCCTTTCGCCTGTTCGGTCGCGCGCTGCTGCTCGCGACCGCGCTCGCGGCCACGGATGCGATGGCCGAGGACCGTGCCCTCCTGATCGGGGTCGGGCGCTTCCAGTCACCGCAGATCAATCCATTGCCGGGCATCGATCTGGATATCGACCTGATGCGATCCACGGCCACGATGCTCGGCTATCGCCCCCAGGTCCTGCTCAATGAACAGGCCAGCCTCGCCGGCATCGAGCAGGCACTCAAGACCTGGCTCATCGACGGCACCGGGCCACAGGATCGGGTGCTGATCTATTTCAGCGGTCACGGCACGCAGATTCCCGACGACAACGGTGACGAGGATGATCAGGCCGATGAAGTCCTCGTCCCCTACGACCTGCTTCCCAGTCAGCAGGATGGGCGCATCGAACTGGTCAACGGTCTGGTCGATGACCGGCTCGGCGCACTGATCGCCGCCATTCCGAGCCGCGAGGTGCTGGTGCTGATCGACGCCTGCCACAGCGGTACGGCCACGAAGAGCGTGCTGCCGGCCCGTTCGTATGGCAGCGACGTGATGGCGGTCGCGAAGCTGTTCAGCTATCCGGGCATGCCGGTGGCGCGCAGCAAGGGCTTCAGCAACCGCGGCATCATGGTCGAATCCCGGCCGAACACGGCCACCGGTGCCGGTCCCAATTACGTCTCGCTGACGGCCGCCCGGGATGACCAGCGGGCGCTTGCCACACCCAAGGGCAGCATGTTCACGCTGGGGCTGCTCGAAGCGATCCGGGAAGCCGCCGCCAGCGGCAGCCCGCTGACGCTGAATCAGTTGCGTGAGCGCACCGATGCCTACATCCGCGCCAAGGCCGATCCCGGGCAGGTGTTCAATCCGGTGCTGACCGGCAGCGATGTGCTGGCGGGCAAGCCGCTGCGGCTCATTTCGCTCGACAACGGTCACGGGCCGGTGTGGAGACAGGCTGCGGAGATCGTCGGCAATTCGGCACCGGTCCAGGTGCAGATCGGTCGCAGGGCCTATGCGATCGGCGAGTCGGTCGAGATCGCCGTCGATGCTCCCAGCGGCGGCTTCCTGAACGTCGTCAGCATCGATGCGCATGACCAGGCCACGGTGCTGTTTCCCAATCGCTACGAATCGAACAATCGAGTCGAGGCCGGCCGCATCGTGCTGCCGACCACACGATTGCCCTTCGACCTGAAAGCCAACGATCCGCCCGGTCCGACCCTCGTCGTTGCTTTCCTCAGTGAAAAGGCGATCGACCTGTACCGCCAGGGGGAAGTCGAGCGCGACGGCAAGGGGATTCCGATCGGCACCTTCGCTACGCCCGGCCCCTGGGGCCTGCGGGGCATCGCGCCGGTGGCACGCGATTCGTCCGCCCAGAGCGGCGTGCCATTGCGCGCCGGCATGGCTGAAGTCCGCATCTGCCCGTCCGGCGGCTGTTGATCGACGGGTTCAGCCCACGCCTACGGATCTCCACTCTCGACGATCAGGAGCACTCGACATGATGTACACCCCGCTGCGCCATCTCGGGATTTGCGCACTGTTCGCGCTGTTCGCCGGCTGTCAGACGGGCGGTGGCACGACGGATTCCGGCGAGGCCGGTCCCAATCGCCGTGTGCTCGAAGCGCTCGAACCTCCGGGCGGTGGTTTCGAGGTCACGGCCAGCCTCGCTTCCCGCTACCGGGTCGGGGATGACATCCGCTTCACCGTCACGTCGGGCCGCACCGGCAAGCTCTGGATCGTGCAGGTCGATGCCGGTGACGAGCGCAGCGTGCTCTATCCGAACCCGCAGCAGCGCGACAACACGATCCGGGCCGGGCAGCCGCTGCAGATTCCGCCGGCGCGGGCCAAGTGGGGCTTCGATGCGGCGCCACCGCTCGGCACCACGGTCGTCGCCTTCATCGTCACTACCGGTACGGACCGGCTCGATGACGTGCTGCCGCCGGAAGCGGTGCCCGGCAGCAGCCAGCCAAAAGGCCTCAGCGTGCGCAAGGATCTGTTCTGGGGGCTCGCCCGGCATACGATGATCATCGAGGCACGCAAGCCATGAAGGGCCGCGCAAGCCGACGACGCCTGCGAGTACTGGCGTTCGGGCTGCTGGCACTTGGTTCGCCCGCATTCGCCGGTGCCGGTCCGGCCGCGGAGGCTTTCGATTCCGTTTTCGGCATTTACGAACAGAACCGCCAGCAGGGCCGGCCGAACTACGTCACGCAGGATTTGCTGCTGCTCGCCTACGCGCTGATTCGCGAACGTGCCTGGGCCGAGACCGAACAGTCCGAATTGCTGCCGCAGGTCGGCGAGCTGTTCCGTGGCCTGCATCAGGCACTCGCCAATGGACCGGATGACGAAGCCGGTCACGCCAACCTCGAACTGGCCAGCCTGCTCGTGGCGCTGATGGATGATTCCGCCGGCCCTCCGGCCGGTGAGCGCGCGCGAGCCGAGTGGGAGCTCGTGCATGCAGCAGCGGCTGTCGCACCTTCGCCGCTGTTCGGGGCACGCATCGACTACAGCCAGTTCCGGCCGCGCGGCCGCTATACGGCGACGCCGGCCCTGGCAGGCTACTTTCGCGCCGTTCGCTATGCGCAGACGGCATTGTTCGGTGTGCAGCCGAGCGCCTCGACCGGGCTCGATGAAGCGACAGCCGGGCGGCTCGCCGTACAGGCGGCAAGGCTCGCTGCCCTGATCGACGGGGATGAAACGCTGGCACGGGGGTACCGGCGCATCGATGATCTGCTCGCCAGCCGTTTCGGTCCTGCCGATGATCTGCAGGTCGCCGACGTGCTCGTCGTCTCGCGGGCAGCCGATTCAACCGACGCCACCCTGGCCAGACGGCTGGCGACCCATGCCCTTGCGCACGATCGTCTGCCCCGCATCACGAGCGGAGTGGTCGACCCCTTGCGTCTGGAACCGGGTCTGACCCCGGCACGGGCGCTGTCGGGCTGGCGGCTGCTGGCGGCACGCTACACGCCGGAATCGGCTGCGCTGCAGGGGCTGGTCTGGAAGCAGGTCGGCCGGCATCAGTGCAGCGGTGACTGCCCGCCGCCGTTCACGCTGAGTGTCGTCGACGGCCTGCCGGTCAAGGGCATGCCGAACGTGCTTGAACTGCCGGCCCTGCTCGGCAGTGGCGAAGCACGGCAGGCGCTGACCCGGGCTGGCGACGATCGCTATGAGGGATATGCCGAAGCCTGGGGCCGGGCGCGCGAACAACTGGATGCCGATGCCGACGAATCGGGGCCGGCGGCGGCACGTCTTACCCTGCTGCGTGCCGGTTTCGATGCGGCTGCCGGCGCCCCGGCGGCCCGGGAGCGGTTGACGGCGATGCTCGGGTTCTGGACCTACCAGCGCCGCCTCGATCAACTCTACGTCAAGCAGGGGTACACGCTGGCCGGCAAGGGGCTGGAACTGCCATCGCCGGGCCGGCAGCGCAGCGGAGCCATGATCGAAGTCGAGGCCCTGCCGCTGTTGCGGGCGCTGCTCGGCTTCGTCGAACACGAACAGGCCGTCGCCGCACACCCGGGGCGGCTGGCGTTCCGGGAACTGCTCACGCATTGCATCGGTATCGTCGAGCGTCTGCAGGCCGGCAGCAGCGTTGATGCGCAGGACGAGGATTTCCTGAACCGCCTCGATCAGGCGCTGCTCGGGCTTGCCGGCGAGGGGGATGCACCGGTCATCGTCGATCTGCATACCGATGCGGCCAGCGCCGAGGTGCTGGAACTGGCGACCGGTCCGGCGCGTGAAATCCGGCACGGTCCGGCCACCGGGGCCCGGATTTCGGTGCATCAGTTCCGCCAGCCGCTGTCGGGGCGCATGACTGACGCCGACTGGCGCGCGCGCCTGCACAGCGGTGAGGTACCACCACCGATTGATGTCGGTGCCGGCGTGTGAATCCTGAGCCGGATCGGTCGCTACGACGGCTGTGGCTGCTCGGGGTGCTGCTGTTGGTGTTCGGCATGGATGCCGGGGCGCGCAACCTGGCCTTGCTGGTCGGCATCAACCAGTACGCTGGGGTCCAGCCCCTCGAAGGGGCCGTCAACGATGCCACGGAACTGCGTTCGGTCCTGATCGAACGCTGGGGATTCGCAGCGCAGGACATCGTCACGCTGCTGGACGTGCAGGCCACCCGGGCGGCGATCCTGCACGAACTCGACCGGCTGCTGATTCGCAGCCGCCCCGGGGATCTGGTGCTCGTGTACTTCAGCGGTCACGGCACCAGCGGTCGCGACCGGGGTTTCGGTCTGCCGCTGCCGTATTCGACCGGCGCATTCGTACCGGTCGAATTCAAAGCGGAGGGCACGCGCGAGGAAATGATCTCGCGCCTGCTGGTCGGGCGCACGGACCTGCGCCCGCGCATCGAGGCGCTGGATCGTGGCGGCCGGCAGGTGCTGGCGCTGATCGATGCCTGTTATTCGGGCAATACCTTGCGCGGCCTGTACCGCAATACGCTGGCACGGCCAGCCTTTACCAAGCGTTATGTTGCGTTGCCGCCCCGCGGTGCCGGCAGCGAACCGGCGGCGAAGGACCCGGACCTCTGCGGGTACAACTGCGCCAGTGCTGTTGAAGAAGCCTTTCCGTACCGGGCTGTGGCCTACGTATCCTCGGCCAGCGAAGGCGAGGCGGCGGTGGATCTCGGCTCCAGCGTGCTGGCCAGCGTGCCTACCTATGACGGCCGCCCGCACGGAGCCTTCAGCGATGCCTTGCTGCGCGCCCTGCGGGGGGAGGGACCATTGCTCGCCGACCGGGACGGGGATGGCCGGCTCAGTGCTGCCGAACTGCATCAGGTGACGCTGAATTTCCTGCGCCAGCGCGGCCTGCCGCATACCCCGCAGCTGTTGCCGCGCCTCGAAGACGATCGGAGCGGCATTGCCGCTGCCATTTTCCTGCAGGGAACGCCACCTCCGGGTACGGCGCCCGCTGCGCCTGCGGCCGGCCGCACCCTGCGGGTCCAGCTCGTCGACGCGACGCCGGCCCTGACCACGGTTCTTCAGGGACTGGCGCAACTGACACTCGTCGAACGCGATGCCCGCTTGATCGTGCGCCGTGATGGAGAGGAGTGGCAGCTGCAGTCAGCGGCCGGCGACGAGATTACCCGGCTGCCGGCAACGGGCATCAAGAAGGTCGTGGCAGCCGTGCGGGCACAGGCCTGGGTCGAGCGCGTGCTGGCAGCGCCGCAGGATTCGGGGTTCCGGCTCGAACTCGAGCTTTCCGGTCAGGCTCGCGGCAGTGTGGCCGTCGGCGGGCAGTCGATCCATTTCGCGGTACGCAGCGCGCAGCCCGCGCAACTGCTGGTACTGACCGTATCCACCGACGGCAGCGTCGCGGTGTTGTATCCGGGCAATGCCGCCGAACTGCAGCCCGTGCCGGCTGGGACGGCCGTGCGCATTCCGTCGGTCGACACCGAATCCATCCTGGTACAGGCGCCGTTCGGCACTGATCAGGTGCTGGCCTTTGCGTTCCCGCACCCCGAGCCGCGATTGCGGGAGCTGATCGGCGGTTTCTGGGAGTCCGGTGCACCGCAGCTGGAAGCCCTGGGCGACTGGCTCGGTGATCCGGCCCTGGCCCGTGCGCAGCTATCGCTGGTGACCCGTCCCGGGCCCGGATCCTGAACCTTCTGCCGGAGGCAGCCATGACCGAATTCCAGTCCGGATCCATGAAGCGGGTGGTGGCCGTGCTTGTCGGGCTGGGCAGTCTGAGTCTTTCAGGGGCTTTTGCCGAAGACTGCCAGCGTGGCGAACAAATGTTCGAGCAATCGAAGACCGAGCCACAGGTGTCGCAGCGGATTGTGCTGCTGGAGCGTTCAGCGTCCCTGTGTGGCCGCTTTGCCACTCATTATGCCCTCGGGCGTGAACGGCTGGCGCTCGGTGTCACCGGACCGGCAGCCGAAGCCTTCGAGACCGCCCTGCAGCTGGCCGGCGATGACCGCGCTGCAATGCTGGCTCTCGGGCGACTCGCCGAGGCCCGTTACGAACAGGGCCGGATTGGTGAGGCGGTGGCGGCGCTCGAAGGTGCTTATGGCCGGCTGGCAGCCGTCTCGCCGCCGCAGGCTGCTCCGCCATGGCTCGAAGCGTTGCGCCGCACGCTGGACGTACGGATGGCAAGTACCGTGGTGACCGCCGATACGATGCGCAGCATCTTCACGAGCTTCGCGACGCGTGGCATCGGAGTGGTCCCGCGCGTGCAGCTGCCGGTGCAATTTGACTATGACAGTTCCGAGCTGGCCGCAGAAGGCATCAGCCAGGTCACGGAACTGGGCATGGCGCTGGCGACGCCGAAGTTGCTGGTACCGCAGCAGAAAATCCGTGTCGTCGGTCACACCGACGCACGCGGTACCGATGCCTATAATGACCGCCTGTCCTTGGCCCGTGCACAGACGGTTGCCCGCGCCCTTGAACAGCGGCTGCCTGAACTTGCCGGTCGCATCGTTGTGGAGGGACACGGCAGACACGAATTGCGTCATGAGGGAAATGACGAGGAAACCCATCGGCTCAATCGCCGTGTGGAAATCAGGATCGAACCGGGTCTGCGTACCGCCGGCCCCTAGCCCCGGGTTCCTGAAGAATCCCGCAACCGGCTGAGCCGGTGGTCAAAATGCTGCGCTCCTGCATCTGGATTGGAATTTTGATATTCGTGCTCGCGTTCGGGCGTCTTGCAAAACCCTCTCTTGCTCGACAGGTACTGAGGCTGTACTTACGGGCGGCCCTCGGCAAACAGGCTTCAGCCAGATGAGGCCTGACGTATCCGGATGACAGCAGGTGCTTGCGGCCGCCGAGGCGCTGTTGCGTGCCGAGCGAGTGTCAGCTGTGGGGGGCGCGCAACGGCGGCTTCCACAGGTTCGAGGCGGTGCCCAGACCTTCGCGGCCATCGAGGCCTGGGCATCTGGCGCTGTGCGGCAACATTGGAA
>NZ_DAOLKE010000146.1:0-8525 GCF_035331805.1 Plasticicumulans sp.
GCCCCCGCCGCGGCCGGCCGGCCGGCTTCGCCGCCGGCCTGCTGCTGCTTGTTGCGGGCCTCGCGACCGCCGATGTCCTCGATGCGGCACGCGCGCGCTTCCAGGTGAGCGGCGAGCCGCTGCCGGGGCGGTTTCCGCCGGCCGGCGACTGGCGCGGCATCGGCGCCGGCCCGGCGCGCGAACCGCTGCCGGCCGGCAGCAATCTGGTGCCGGTCGCAAACACCGACGAACTGCGCAGCGCGATGGCCGTGGCGCTGCCCGGAGACGTGCTGCTGCTCGCGCCCGGCGATTACCCGCTGCAGCGCACGCTGTACGCCGAGCGTCCGGGCGAGGCCGGGCGGCCGGTCCGCGTGCTCGCCGAGCGCCCGGGCAGCGTGCGCATCCGCGTCGCGACCACGGTCGGCTTCGAACTGCGCGCGCCGTACTGGTGGTTCGAGGGTCTCGACATCGCCGGTGTCTGCGCCGATCACGGCGACTGCGAACACGCCTTCCACATCGTCGGCGATGCCCGCCACACGGTGCTGCGCAACAACCGCCTGCACGAATTCAACGCGCCGGTGAAGATCAACGGCAGCGAGCGCGACGGCCGGCTGCAGACCCCCGATGACGGCCGCATCGACGGCAACAGCCTCTACAACTCCGGCGTGCGCCTGACCGGCAACCCCGTGACGCTGATCGACGCGGTCGCCGTCAACGGCTGGACGGTGCGCGCCAACCTGATCGCCGACTTCGTCAAGGGCGGCGGCGACAACATCAGCTATGGCGCCTTCTTCAAGGGCGCCGGCAGCGGCAACGTGTTCGAACGCAATCTGGTCATCTGCGAGATGAACCTGCACCCGCCCTACGGCGCGCGCGTCGGCCTGTCCTTCGGCGGCGGCGGCACCGGGGCGCCGTATTGCCGCGACGGGCGCTGCGCAGCCGAACACTTCGACGGCCGCATCCGCAACAACCTGATCCTGCACTGCAATGATGTCGGCGTGTACCTGAACCGCGCCGCGCGCACCGAGGTCGCGCACAACACGCTGTACGCAACGCTCGGCATGGACGCGCGCTTCCCGGATACCGATGCCGTGTTCACGAACAACCTGCTCGACGGCCGCATCAAGGCCCGCGACGGCGGGCGCTGGAGCGGCGACGGCAACCTGAGGCTCGAAGCCGCCGGCTTCGCCGCGCGCTTCTTCGCACCGCAGGACGCCGACTTCCGGCTGCGCGACGGCAGCGGCATCGTTGCCGCCGGCGTGCCGCTGCCGCAGGTTCCGGACGATCTCTGCGGCCACGTCCGCGCCCGGCTTCCCGACATCGGCGCCATCGAATACGGCCTCGACGCCTGCGATCCGGCCGGGCGGCCGTAAGGCAGGCACAATCCGGAGCGTGCGACGGCCTGCGGCTCAGCCCTCGCCGCTGCGGCCGGCGGTGCTTGCGAGCGGGTCCAGGCCGTGCGGCCCGCTCACCGGCGCTGCGCCCGCCACCGGGTGCAGCGGTCCGGCCAGATGCACGAGGCCGGCGGCGAGCAGCACCCAGAACAGCTCGCCGATGTCGGCATAGCGCCCGACCAGCCAGGCCTGCGCGCCCTCGACGCCGACGACCCAGCCGACCACCAGCAGCGTGGCGAGCGGCGGCAGGCGCTGGCAGCGCTGCTGGATCAGCCACAGCACGCCGGCGTAGATCGCCAGCCGCGCACAGAGATGCCGCAGGTTGTTCAGCATGTTGCCGTGCAGCAGGCTGTCGAACGGCAGCAGCGACAGCATGCCGAGCGGCCGCCAGCGGAACGGCCAGAGGCCGTCGAAGGTGTAGACGGCAGCGATCAGCCCGATCAGCAGGCCGTCGGCGCGCTCGCGACCATACAGCGCGCACAGCACGCCGAGCGGCAGGCCGAGCATCTGCGCCGGATCGGGATGGGCGGCGGGCAGCGCCGGCCCGAGCAGCAGCACGCCGACGACCAGGCCCACGGCCGCACGCACCCCGGCGCCGAGCCCCTGCAGCAGCCGCATCGACAGCCAGCCCCCGGCGACGTGCCAGACCAGCGCCGCCGGCAGCGGCAGGCTCAGCGTCGCCTGCAGCGAACGCACCCAGGCGAGCGGCAGGCCGGCCGGCCAGAACGGCAGCAGCGGCAGCAGCAGGCCGAGCAGCCAGAGCGCGAGGATCGCGATGCAGGCGGTGCGCGGCGCATCGTGCAGGCGCGTGGCCAGCAGCAGGCCGGCGGCGAGCCCGAGCGCATTCCAGAACACGTCGCCGAGCGAGGCGACGCGCTCCGGCAGCCAGAGCTGCAGCACCTGCAGCAGCAGCGCCCAGGCCAGACCGCCGAGCAGCACCGGCGCGGCGCGGCGCCAGGCCGTGCCGCGCCCGGCCCACCAGCCGCACAGCGACCACGGCACGAACAGCAGCATGTTGCCGAACACGTCGCTCGGGCGCGTCCACAGCGGTGGTACCTGCAGCAGGCTTTCCAGCGGCAGGCCCGGGAAGCGGAAACGGAACGGATACAGCGAGCCGTAGCCGATCAGCAGCGCGACGACGCCCCACAGCGCCACGCGCGCCGCGCTCGACGGGCGGCGCGGCTCAGCGCGATGCAACGAGCGCGTCGAGCAGCGCGGCGAGTTCGCCGGTGCGGGCACGGCGGCCGTGGCGCTCGGCCTGCGGGCGTCCGATGCGCACGGCGCTGCCGTCCTCGATGCGATCGAGGAAGACCGCAAGCGCGGCCTCGATCGCAGCGGCATCGTCGAGCGCGACGATGCTGTCGATGCCGGCGGCGCGCAGCGTCGCGGCGGTATCGCCGGCGGCGTCGGTCAGCGCCAGGATCGGCCGGCCGGCGCGCAGGTATTCGTAGAGCTTGGCCGGAATCTGGTGATTGCAGTTGGCGGCCTGGAACAGCAGCAGGCCGTCGGCCGCGAGCTGTTCGGCGAGCGCGGCCTCGTAGGGCACGGGCGGCGCCAGTTCGATCAGGTCCTGGATGCCGCGGCGCTCGATCTCGCTGCGGTGCAGCGCATCGTGGCCGGTGTAGCGCAGCACCACGCAGAGGCGCGCGGCATCGACGACGCCGCGCGCCTTCAGCGCGGCGAGCGCATCGAAGAACGGCCGCGGATCGCGCTCGCTCGGGTACAGCACGCCGCTGTGCACGAGCCGCACGCGCGCCCGGTCGCTGCGCGGCGGCGGCTCGCGGCCGGCGGCGCGCGTGAAGTTCTCCTCGTCGAAGCCGTTCTCGATGACCGTCCAGCGTTCGGGCGGCACCTCCGGATAGCGCGCCGCGTACATCGCGCGTGCGCCCGGCGTCGTGAACACCACGCGTGCGGCGTGCGTGACGACGCGCTTCTCGAGCTTCAGGAAGCTCGCGCGCTGCACCGGATCGCGCGGGTACTCGTCCTCGGTCATCGAATCGCGCAGGTCGGCGACCCACGGCAGGCCGGTCAGGCGCGCCAGCGTCGCGCCGATCAGCTGCGCGCTGGCGATCGGGTAGGTCGACCACAGCACGTCGGGCCGGAAGCGCCGGATCAGCGCCATCCCCTGCACGATGCCGCCGAGCGCCCAGCTCACGTGCCGGTCGGGCAGCGCCAGCGCGCGCGGATAGCGGCCGGCGATCGACAGGTGGCGCGCGGTGTCGAGCGCGAAGGCCCGCAGCACCGGCATGCCGGCGGGGACCTCGGCGAGCTGCTCGCTGCTGACGCGGTCGTAGACGCGCGGATGCGCGCTCAGCACCGCCGGCGTCCAGCCATGCTCCGGCAGGTACTGCGAGAACTTCAGCGTGCGCTGGATGCCGCTGCTCTCGCTGGCCGGCGGATAGTGGAAGGCGATCAGCAGCACGCGCCGCCCGCCCGCTCCGGGAGACCGCATCGGATTCACCATGTGCGCAGCCACTCCAGCGTCCAGCCGGCCACGGCATCACGCCACACGCGCCGGGAAAAGGTGTGATTGGCCCCGGCCAGCTCGCGCCGCGTGACGCGCGCCTCGGCGAGCAGCGCCTGCCACTGCGCCGACTGCTGCACGCAGTCGCGGAATTCGGCCGCGGTCAGGTCGTCGCCGGACAGCACCAGCAGCACCGGCCCGCGGAAGCGGCGCAGGCACTCGGCCATGCGCGCCGGCAGCGCCAGGCCCTGCGTCGGGTCGTCCGCACCGCCCGCCTGCGTGTCCGCCGGCGTACGCGCCAGCGCCCGGCGCAGCAGCCCGAAGGCCGAGCGCAGCGAGCCGCGGAAGTCGAACTCGCCGCGCAGCATCTTCTTCCACGGCGCGGCGCTCAGCAGCCGGCGGCGGTAGTAATGGCCGATGTAGGCCCGCGCCTCGCCGGTATCGGTGCGCACCCAGGGATTCAGCAGCACCAGCCCGGCGATACCCTGCGGGGCGCGCCAGGCGTGAAAGAGCGCCGCCGAGGCGGCATCGCAGAGCCCCCAGATCACGATCTCGCCGAGTCCGGGTGATTCACGGCGAAAGGCCGCGCAGGCGGCGGCGAGATCGGCATCGACGTCCTCGAAGCTGCGCGCCTCGCCGTCGGCATCGCCCATGCCGCGGTAATCGAAGCGCAGCACCGGCACGCCGGCCGCCGCCAGCTGCCGGGCGAGCAGCACGAACTGGCGATGACTGCCGACGCGGGTCTGCGGCCCGCCGACCACGACCAGCACGCCGCGCGCCGCACCGGGCGTGCCGGGGTGCAGGATCGCCGGCAGCCGCTCGCCGGCGCAGTCGATGGCGAAGCAGCGCTCCAGCGCCTCGGCAGGGACCGGGGCCGCGGTGCTCACGCTCCGGCACCGGCCGGCAGCGCGACGCCGGCGAGCATGGCGGCCGTCGCCTCGACCAGCGCCGGCACGACCGCGATTTCCTGCGTTGCCCAGAAGCTGTCGCCGACGACGGTCTCGCAGCGCAGCTCGTGGCCGTCCTTGCGCCAGCCCGTGAGCAGCTTCTGGGCGACGGCCCCCGGCGCCCGGCCGGCTTCGGACACGAGTTCGAGCCACAGCACCGGCACGCCGGCCGGTGGTGGCAGCAGGCGGCTGCGTTCGAGCGCGGCGGCGAGCGCCGGGTGCAGTTCGTAGCCGGCGATCTCCAGCGACTCGCCGGCGTTCAGGCGCTCGCGCAGGCCGGCCGCGGTTTCCTTGCTGCCGTCCATCAGGCCCGCGGCCAGACGCAGGCGCAGGAACTGCGTCAGCGCCAGATCACCGACCGTCACCGGCTGCCAGTACAGCAGCGTGTCGACCGCCAGCGCGGCGCTGCCCGCAAGCTCCGCAGCGAGCAGCGCGCCGGTGCGCACGCCCCACAGCACCAGGCGGCCGGGGTGGCGCGCCTGCAGCCATCGCGCGCAGGCGGCGTAGTCGTCCTGCCAGATCTCCCAGCGCGCGTCGACGAAATCGCCTCCGCTGTCGCCGGTCCCGTGGGGATCGACGATCAGCACGCCCCAGCCGTCGGCCGCCAGCCGCCGCGCGGCCAGCGTCAGCATGCGCCGGGACTTGTTCATCTCCTCGGCGAAGGGCACGAAACACAGCACGGCACCGCGCAGCGCCACGCCGGGCGCCGGTGCATGGCGCACGGCGAGCAGTCGTGCGCAGCGACCGGGCAGGAACTCGGGCAGCATCGGGGAAGGGAAGGCCGGCGCCGCTTCAGTCGACGCGGGCGGCGATGAAGGCGTGCAGGCTGCCGGCACTCGCGAAGGTATCGGCGCTCAGCTCGTCGTCGTCGATCGCGATGCCGAAGCGGTCCTCGATCGCGGTGATCAGGCTGACCACGGCCATCGAGTCGAATTCGGGGATGCTGCCGAGCAGCAGCGTGTCTTCGTGGATTTCGGCGGTACGCTCGCCGAGCTGCAGCACGTCGCCGATGAGGGCGCGGGTTTCTTCGAAGTTCAGCATGGGGACCGCTTCCGGGCTCGGGATCGGGGCTGCCTGTGGCGCGACGACCCGGATCGGGCCGGTGACGCACAGGGCGCGGAAAGATACCGGAGCGGCCCTGCGCGCGCCAGTCGCACGCTTGTGAACAGCGGCATCGGCCAGGATTCCCGGAAGTTTCCGCAAGATTGCGCCATCACGATGCCGAAGGCTCAGACCGCTCCGAACAGCGGGTGATACCGCACGATGCCGGCACATGCCAGCGGCTGCCAGGCGAGTGCCTGGAAATATTGCGGCGGCACCGGCCAGGCGCAGACCAGCACCGGCAGCGCGGCGAAGCCGAAGCGAGCGTAATAGGCCGGTTCGCCGAGCACGACGCAGCCGCCGGCGCCGCGCGCCTGCAGCGCCGCAAGCCCCGTGCGCACCAGCCGCGCCCCGATGCCGCGACCCTGATACGCCGGTGCCACCGCCAGCGGCGCCAGCCCGAACCAGTTGCAGTCGCGACCATCGAGCGTCACGGCACTGAAGGCGATGTGGCCGACCGGCGCCGTGCCCTCGACGGCCACCCACTCGCAGGCGATGCCCCCGGCGGCCCGCAGCTCGGCCACCAGCGCCGCCTCGGTGCCATCGGCATGCGCCGCAGCGGCGAAGGCGGTATCGACGACGGTGGCGATCGCGGCGTGATCGGCAGCCTCGACGGCGCGCACCGAAACCCCTGCAGCCGGATGGAAGCCGTTCATGCGCCGGCCCCGCGGCCGGCCTGCGCGCTGCGCTCGCCCGAGAGCGCACGCAAGGCTGCCTGCGTCGGGATCAGACGACGGCTGCCGGCAGGCGGCTTGCAGCGCGGCACGATGAGCGCAAACGGGCGGACGGCCATGCAGAACGGCCTGCGGCCCGCTCCCCGGGCCGTCCTGCCGGCATCCAGCCCATCGACCGCACCAACCGCCCAAAACCGGACGTTGTCGCCGCACCCCGACAGCAGCGCCGGTCCCGAGCAGGGTCCGTATCCGGAATAACGCATCATGTTTTTGATTTTCATGAATAACACCGGCATGGCACTACAAGTGCTCTGTCTCCCTCACCCGTTCCCGGCCTGTCAGGAGCCGCCATCATGTCCGCCCTCGCGTCGCTGCCCCGCACGTCCGTCACCCGTCATCCGCTGCTGGTGCTGCTGCTCGCCGCCCCGCTCGCCATCGGGGCAGTCGGCTGCGGCCACGGCCCGGCCACCGATGCCGGCGTCGGTGCGCTGACCGGTGCCGCGGTCGGTGCCGGTGTCGGTGGCAGAAAGGGTGCCCTCGTCGGTGGCGTGGTCGGAGCCGCTGCCGGTGTCGCGATCGGTCAGGAACAGGAACGCCGCCGGGCCGAGGCCGAACGTGCGCGCTATTACGACGACGGCTACGGACGCAACTATGACCGCAGCTACAACCGCGGCTATCAGGACGGCTACCGTCGCGATCCGTACTACGACAACTACTGAGCCTGAGGTGACCGGGCTCCGGTTTCCGGCGGCTGCGCCCGGCACATCCGCGTGAGTGGACGGCCCGCAGCCGGTAGGCTGCCGGACCTGCCCTTTCCGACGCCGGACCGTCCGCGATGCCCGTGCTGTTCGATTCCGCCCTGCTGGACCTGCTGCGCAACCATGCACGGGACAGCCCGCGCCGCCGTGCGCATCACCCGCTGCACCGCAGCCTCGATGAACCCTGCCAGCGCCTGCTGGTTGCGATCGAGCCGGATTCCTACGTCCCGCCGCACCGCCATCTGCAGCCCGAAAAATCCGAAGCCCTGATCGTGCTGCGCGGCCGGCTTGCCTGTTTCACGTTCGACGAATCCGGCACCTGCACGCAGCGCACGGTGCTGGCGCCCGGGGATGGCATCGACGTGCCGCCCGGTGAATGGCATGCGGTGCTGGCGCTCGATCCGGGCACGGTGTTCTTCGAAACCAAGGCCGGTCCGTACCGGCCCCTGGACGAGAGCGAACGGTCCGCATGGGCGCCGGGCGAGCAGGACGACGGTGCTGCGGCGTACCGTGAATGGCTGCGAGGTCTCTGCGCGAACCACTGAACCACGCACTGTCGCATCGCCCGCTCATTCGCCGGCGATGCGCTTCCAGCCGAGCAGATACGGATCGAGCACCCACCAGCGGCCCTTGCGTTCGAGCAGATCGAGGCTGCGCGCATGATCGGCGGCCGGCCACGGCCGGTTCAGGAAGTTCTGTTCGGCAACATCGATGCGCCCGGCCCCGGCATCGACGGCGACGACGACCGCGAGATGGCCGGTACGCAGGTACTCGCGGCCGTAGACCAGCAGGTCTCCGACCTTCGGCGGGGCGCTGTCGCCGTTGTCGTGGTTTTCGAGCGGCTGCGTGGAGCCGTCACTGGCGCGCGTGACCGCAGGGATCTTCAGCCACAGATCGGCGGCGACATCGACATCCCCGAAGAACACGCCGCGGTTCAGCAGCCACCAGCGCCGTGCGTACTCGACGCACTGCCAGCGGATGCCGGTGAATATCCCCTGCTCGCGATTCGGCAGCGGCACGAAGCAGGCGGCGCTGCAGTTGGAATAGGCCGGCGTGGTCGTGCTGCCGCCGAGGGTTTCGCCCCAGGGCGCGGCACAGTCGCGCGTGCAGGCCGCCGGCAGGACGGTTTCGGCGACATCGGCCCGCGCCGGCACGGGCACGGCGAGCACGGTGGCGAGCAGCAGCGCGGCCAGCCCGCGCGGCATGCG
>NZ_DAOLKE010000147.1:0-8482 GCF_035331805.1 Plasticicumulans sp.
GCCGGCGTCGGCATCGGCCTGCCGCCGACGCCGCGCAAGCCGGCATGAAATCGATCTTGCGCCCGTCGCGTGCCGCCCGGGATGACGGCGGCAAGCCGCCGGCGCGCGGGGGCGCGGGCGGTCCGTACCGCAAGCGCCGGCGCTGAAGCCGGACCCGATCCCTGAACGATGAACCGCTGCGTGCCGTTGGCACGCGGCCCGGAGTCCTGCCGACATGAGCGAGGAACTGATCTACGGCCTGCATGCGGTCGGTGCGGCGCTGCGTCACGAGCCGCAGCGGCTGCGCGGCCTGTGGGTGGACCGGCGCCGGCGCGATGCGCGCATCAGGGAACTGCTGGCGCTGGCCGAAGCCGCCGGCGTGCGGGTCTACGCCGAGGACGCCGAAGCGCTCGATCGCCAGTGCGGTGGCGAGCGCCACCAGGGCGTGTTCGCGCGCATGAAGGCCGCTGAACGCCAGTGGCGCGAGGACGAACTCGACGCGCTGCTCGATGCCATCGAGGGGCCGGCGCTGCTGCTGGTGCTCGACGGCGTGCAGGACCCGCACAACCTCGGCGCCTGCCTGCGCTCGGCCGACGCCGCCGGCGTGCACGCGGTGCTCGCCCCGAACGACCGCGCCGCCGGCCTGACGCCGACCGTGCGCAAGGTGGCCTGCGGCGCGGCCGAGCACGTGCCGTTCATCCCGGTCACCAACCTCGCGCGCACGCTGCGCGAGCTGAAGCAGCGCGGCATCTGGCTGGTCGGCGCCGCCGGCGAGGCCGAGGCCGATCTGTATGCGATGGATCTCGCCGGGCCGGTGGCGCTGGTGCTCGGGGCCGAGGAAAAAGGCCTGCGCCGGCTGACGCGCGAGGAATGTGACTACCTGGCGCACATCCCGATGACCGGCACGGTCGAGAGCCTGAACGTCTCGGTCGCGACCGGCGTGTTCCTGTTCGAGGCGCTGCGCCAGCGCCGCGCGCGGCGCTGAAAGCCGGCGCCGCGGCTTGCCCGGGCGCGGACAACTCCATACACTGCGCGGCTTTTCCGGTCCGACAGGGCCGACTCCTTGCCGCACCGGACCGCCGGGCGGCTGTTTTTCATCCGTAAGGAGCTTCGATGCGTCACTACGAAATCGTTTTCCTGGTCCACCCGGACCAGAGCGAGCAGGTGCCGGCGATGATCGATCGTTACCGGTCGATGATCGAGACCGACGGCGGTGCGATCCACCGTCTCGAGGACTGGGGCCGCCGCCAGCTGGCCTATCCGATCAACAAGGTGCACAAGGCGCACTATGTGCTGATGAACGTCGAGTGCAGCCAGGCCGTGCTCGACGAGATCGAGAGCGCGTTCCGCTTCAATGATGCGGTGCTGCGCAACCTGATCATCAGCCGTCCGGGTCCGGACACCGAGGCTTCGCCGCTCGCCAAGTCCCGCGAGGGCCGCGAGGAGCGCGAGTCGCGTCACGACGACGTCGCCGCCGAAGTCGACGCCTCCGACGACGAATAAGCCGTCCGCCTTCCACGCACCAGGATCGAATCCGCCATGTCCCGCTTCTTCCGTCGCCGCAAGTACTGCCGCTTCACCGCCGAAGGCGTCACCGAGATCGATTACAAGGATCTCGGCACGCTGAAGAACTACATCACCGAGACGGGCAAGATCGTGCCGAGCCGCATCACCGGCACGAAGGCGCGCTACCAGCGCCAGCTCGCCACGGCGATCAAGCGCGCGCGTTTCCTCGCGCTGCTGCCCTACACCGACCGTCACTGAGCGGCGCTGCGAACGCCGGTACCGGGTTGATCCGGTTCCGGGCGGTCGCGGCCTGCGGGCGGGTTCATTCATGACAGGTATCGCGTCGCGGGTGATGGCAGGACGGCTGCCGGCCGTGCTGATCGTCGTCGCGACGATGTTCGTATCGCTGCTGCTGCCGCCGGTGCTGCTGCTCTCGGGCGCGGCGCTGGCGCTGGTGACGCTCAGGCGCGGGCCGTACGAGGGTGCGCTGATCCTCGGCGCCGCCAGCGTCGCGGCTTTCGTGCTCGGCTGGCTGCTGTTCGGCCATCCGGGGCCGCTCGCCGGCGTGCTGCCGGGCTTCTGGCTGCCGGTCTGGGGACTGGCGGCGGTGCTGCGGGCGACGGTGTCGCTCGCGGCGGCGTTCGCGGTCGCGGCCGGCCTCGGCTGGCTGGTGGTCACCGGCTTTTATGCGCTGCTCGACGATCCGGCCGGCTGGTGGCAGGGCTGGCTCGCCGAGTTGCTGAAGCCGGCCTTCGAGCAGGCCGGCGCCGGCAGCGACGCGGTGCAGGGTCTCGACCGGCTGATCGCCTGGGTCGCGCCGCTGATGCCGGGGATGCTGGCAGCCAACGTCGTGTTCTCGGCGCTGGTGGCGCTGCTGATCGGGCGCTGGTGGCAGGCGCGGCTGTACAACCCGGGCGGTTTCCGCAGCGAGTTCCACGGCCTGCGCCTCGGACGCGGGCTGGCGCTGCTGACGATCGTCACCGGCGCGGCGGCCTTCGCGAGCGGCGCGCTCTGGCTGCAGTGTCTGGCGCTGCCGCTGGCGGTGGTCTGGCTGCTGCAGGGGCTCGCGGTGCTGCACGGGCTGGCGCTGCTGCGCGGCTGGTCGCCGTGGGCGCTGGTGCTCGTGTACGTGCTGCTGCTGCTGTTGCTGCCGCAGGCCGTCGCGCTGCTCTGCCTGCTCGGACTGATCGATACCTGGATGAACCTGCGCGCCCGTGCCGCGCCCCCGGGATGAATGCCCGTACCGAACGAATCGCCTGATCCGCCCAACCGTACATTCACGCACTGTCCACGCATTCGGAGTTCCGACGATGGAAGTCATCCTGCTCTCGAAGGTCGAAAACCTCGGCAACCTCGGTGACCGCGTCACCGTCAAGTCCGGTTACGGCCGCAATTTCCTGATCCCGCGCGGCAAGGCCACCGAGGCCACGCCGACCAACGTCGCCCGCTTCGAGGCCCGCCGGGCCGAGCTGGAGGCCGCTGCGGCCGACATGCTCGCCAAGGCCCAGGCCCGCCGCGACCAGCTCGCCGACCTGCTGGTGACCATGGCCGCCAAGGCCGGTGCCGAAGGCCGGCTGTTCGGCTCGATCGGCCCGGCCGACATCGCCGATGTCGTCACCCACGCCGGCTACGAGCTGAAGAAGTCCGAAGTGCGCATGCCGGAAGGCCCGATCCGCCACGTCGGCGAGGTCGAGGTCGACGTGCACCTGCACACCGACGTGAACTTCAAGCTGCACGTCAACATCATCGCCGAGTAATCACCGGGCAGGACCGGCCCCGACGCAGTCGTCGCCGAAGTCCAGGCCCTCCGCGCGCGGCCCCGGCCGCCGACGTCCTGTGACGCCGGTGGCCGGGGCCGTTCGTCGTCTGCGGCACCGCCGGTACAGGCCTGTGCTAGATTCGCGGGCCGCCCGGTTGCGCCGGGCCGATCCGCTGCCTGCCTGACTTGCGAGGTCGCGCCGAGTGTTCCTGCCGTATCCGTCCGATGCTGCCGCCGTTGCCGATGCCGGCACCGAGGCGCTGCGTGTGCCGCCGCATTCGCTGGAGGCCGAGCAGGCCGTGCTCGGCGGCCTGATGCTCGACAACGCCGCCTGGGACACGGTCGCCGATCGCGTGGTCGAGGAGGATTTCTACCGCGGCGATCACCGGCTGATCTTCCGCGCCATCCGCACGCTCGCCGAGCAGGGCTCGCCGCTCGATGTGGTCACGCTCGCCGAATGGCTGGAGCGCAGTGCGCTGCTCGACGACGCCGGCGGCCTGCCGTATCTCGCGACGCTCGCGCGCGACACGCCGAGCGCGGCCAACATCCGCGCCTATGCCGACATCGTGCGCGAGCGTTCGGTGCTCCGGCAGCTGATCCGCGTCGGCACCGACATCGCCGGGCGCGCCTATCAGCCCGAGGGGCGCAGCAGCAAGGAGCTGCTCGACGAGGCCGAGCGCGAGGTGTTCGCGATCGCCGAGCAGGGCAGTCGCCAGAACCAGGGCTTCCAGCCGATCAAGGATCTGCTGACCAGGGCGGTCGATCGCATCGACACGCTGTTCGAGCGCGACGACCCGATCACCGGCGTACCGACCGGCTGGAACGAATTCGACGACATGACCGCCGGCCTGCAGTCCGGCGAGCTGATCATCGTGGCCGGGCGCCCGTCGATGGGCAAGACGACCTTCGCGATGAACATCGTCGAGCACGCGGCGATCAAGGAGAACCGCCCGGTCGCGGTGTTCTCGATGGAAATGCCGGCCGATCACCTGGCGCTGCGCATGATGTCCTCGCTCGGGCGCATCGACCAGCACCGCATCCGCACCGGCAAGCTGGAGGACGAGGACTGGCCGCGGCTGACCTCGGCCGTCAGCCTGCTCGCCGAGGCCAAGCTGTTCATCGACGACACGGCGGCGTTGAGCCCGACCGAAGTCCGCGCCCGCTGCCGGCGCCTGGCGCGCGAGCACGGCCAGCTCGGGCTGGTGATGCTCGATTACCTGCAGCTGATGCAGGTGCCGGGCAACTCCGAGAACCGTGCGACCGAGATCTCGGAAATCTCGCGCTCGCTGAAGGCGCTCGCCAAGGAGCTGCACGTGCCGGTGATCGCGCTGTCGCAGCTCAACCGCTCGCTGGAGCAGCGGCCGAACAAGCGGCCGGTGATGTCGGATCTGCGCGAATCGGGCGCGATCGAGCAGGATGCCGACCTGATCTGCTTCATCTATCGCGACGAGGTCTACCACCCGGACAGTGCCGACAAGGGCACGGCCGAGATCATCATCGGCAAGCAGCGCAACGGTCCGATCGGTTCGGTGCGCCTGACCTTCCTCGGCAAGTACACGCGCTTCGAGAACTTCATGCCCGACGTGTACGCGGCGGACGAGTACGCCTGAAGCCTCAGAGCCGCACGCCGGCGATCGTCAGCACCAGCAGCAGTGCCAGCACGATCGGAATCGCCAGCAGCGGCGCCCGCCCGAGCGTCAGCGTCAGCAGGTCGAGCGGCCGGCGGCGGTCCAGCGTCATCTGGTTGACCCACAGCGCCAGCCCGACGGTCGCGATCCACAGCGGGATGCTCATGAACGAGATCTGCGCCGTGTCGTAGATGTACGGGTTGATCAGCCAGGCCGGCCCGATCGAGACGGTCAGGGCGACGACGAACAGCACGAGGGTCAGGATGCCGAGCGAGCGGATCGAGCGTCGGTTGCGTGAAGTGAGGGGCATGGCGGCGGTACCAGATGCGGCAGCGGTGGGCACGGGGGGTCGTGCCAGATGCAGTTCCGGGCTCCCTGCCGGAGGTCATGCGGCGAGTGTGGGACAGAACGCCGGCGGCGGGAAGTCACGGTTTGCGGCACAACGTGACGTTCGCGCAATGAAGCGGCACAAAATCGCAACGATGGCCGGCGATCGCGCATCCGGGCCATGCCGGCGGTCCGTGTCCCGGCGCCGGTTCCAGGCCGTGTCGCATCCCGGTGGTCCCGGGCGGCGGGGCGCAGACCTTGTGGTAAAGTTTTCAGTCCCGCCGTCGGCCCGGGGGCAGGGTGCCCGCGTCGCATACCGTGCTCCTGGTCTCCGGACCGGAACTCTTCCGGCAGCGGCACCGTGTCGAAGGAATCCCCCATGCAAGTCGGAACCACCGTCACGCAGTTCATCATCGAGGAGCAGCGCCGGCATGCCCATGCGACCGGCGATTTCACCTCGCTGATCAACGATATCGTCATCGCCTGCAAGGCGATCGCGAACGCCGTCAGCCGCGGATCGCTCGCCGGCGTGCTCGGCCACGCCGGCACCGAGAACGTGCAGGGCGAGGACCAGAAGAAGCTCGACGTGCTCGCCAACGAAGCCTTCCTGCGCTGCAACGAATGGGGCGGGCGCGTGGCGGCGATGGCGTCGGAGGAAATGGACGACGTCTACAACCTGCCGGCCGTGTATCCGCGCGGCCGCTACCTGCTGCTGTTCGATCCGCTCGACGGCTCCTCGAACACCGACGTGAACGGCATCATCGGCACGATCTTCTCGGTGCTGCGCTGCCCGGACGGCGTCACCGAGCCGAGCGCCGAGCACTTCCTGCAGCCCGGCTCGCAGCAGGTCGCCGCCGGCATGGCGGTCTATGGTCCGCAGACGATCCTCGTGCTGACCACCGGCTACGGCGTCAACGGCTTCACGCTCGATGACACGATCGGCGAGTTCGTGCTGACGCATCCCGAGATGCGCGTGCCCGAGGACAGCGCCGAGTTCGCGATCAACGCCTCGAATCAGCGCCACTGGGAGCCGCCGGTGCAGCGCTACATCGACGAATGTCTGGCCGGCAGGGACGGCCCGCGCGGACGCGACTTCAACATGCGCTGGATGGGGGCGATGGTCGGCGATGTCTACCGCGTGCTCTGCCGCGGCGGCGTGTTCCTGTACCCGGCCGACGCCAAGACCGCCAAGAAGGGCGGCAAGCTGCGGCTGATGTACGAGGCCAATCCGGTGGCGATGCTGATCGAGCAGGCCGGCGGTGCGGCGAGCACCGGTCGCGAGCGCCTGCTCGACCTGCAGCCGGTCGGCCTGCACCAGCGCGTGCCGGTCATCGTCGGTTCGAAGCACGAAGTCGAGCGCATCGTCGCCTATCACCGCGAAGGCTGAGCATTCTGGACGGCACGACACTTGCGCCCGGGGCGCTGCCGCCGCCGGGCACCGGCGAGGCAGCCGCGCCGGTCGGCGTGTTCGATTCCGGCCTCGGCGGCCTGTCGGTGCTGCGCGAGCTGCGCGCGCAGCTGCCGCATGAGGATTTCCTGTACGTCGCCGATTCCGGCCACGTCCCGTACGGCGAGAAGTCCGACGCCTTCATCCGCGCCCGCACGCTCGCGATCGCCGGCTTCCTGCTCGAACGGCGCGCGAAGCTGCTGGTCGTCGCCTGCAACACCGCGACCGCCGCGGCCGTGCGCGAGCTGCGCGCCGGCTGCCCGGTGCCGGTGGTCGGCATGGAGCCGGCCGTGAAGCCGGCGGCGGCGGCGACGCGCAGCGGCACGGTCGGCGTGCTCGCGACCACCGGCACGCTGGCGAGCGCGAAGTTCGCGGCGCTGCTGGCGCGCTTCGGGCGCGACGTGCGCGTGCTGACCGAGCCCTGCCCGGGCTGGGTCGATCTGGTCGAGCGCGGCGACTGCAGCGGTCCGGCCGCGCGCGCGGCGGTCGCCCGTCACGTCGAGCCGCTGCTCGCGCAGGGCGCCGACACGCTGATCCTCGGCTGCACGCATTACCCGTTCCTGAAACCGCTGATTGCCGAGGTCGCCGGTCCCGGCGTGGCGCTGATCGATACCGGCGCGGCGGTCGCGCGGCACACGCGTGCCGTGCTGACGGCCGAAGGCCGGCTGGCGCCGGGGCCGCGACCGGGTAGCGAAGCCTTCTTCACCAGCGGCGAACCGGCCCGGCTCGGACCGGTGCTGGCGCGGCTCCGGGGGACTGCGGCGCGGCTCGATGCGCTGCCGGCGGCGGTGGCGAGGGCATGACGGCGGAAAGCCTGCGCATCGGGGCCGATGGCTGGTGTGCGGCCGCGCGCCGCTGTCCTTCGCCGAATCACGATGCGCGCCCGGAGGCAATGCCGGTCGAGCTGATCGTCATTCACGGCATCTCGCTGCCACCGGACGAGTTCGGCGGACCGTGGATCGATGCGCTGTTCACGAACACGCTGCCGGCCGATGCCCACCCGTATTTCCGCGACATCGCGGCGCTGCGGGTGTCGGCGCATTTCCTGATCCGGCGCGACGGCGCACTCGTGCAGTACGTGCCCTGCGGCGAACGCGCCTGGCACGCCGGGGCCTCGCAGTGGCGCGGGCGCACGCGCTGCAATGATTTCTCGATCGGCATCGAGCTCGAAGGCAGCGACACGACGCCGTACACCGATGCCCAGTACACGACGCTGGCAGCGCTGATCCCGGCGCTGCGCCGCGCCTGTCCGCAGATCGGCGCCGATGCGCTCGCCGGTCACTGCGACATCGCGCCGGGCCGCAAGACCGATCCGGGGCCGGCCTTCGACTGGCCGCGCCTGCATGCGCTGCTGGCGGCAACATGAACAACATGAAGCCGCTGCCGAAGCTGATGATCGACGCCGATGCCTGTCCGGTGCCGGTGCGCGAGATCTGCGTGCGCGCCGCGCGGCGGCTCGAACTCGAACTGCTGCTGGTCGCCAATCAGCCGCTGCCGCGCCCGAAGCTCGCGCGGGCGCGGGTGGTGACGGTCGCCGCCGGCTTCGATGCCGCCGACGACTGGCTGGTGGAAGCGGCCGGGGCCGGCGACGTGGTCGTCACCGCCGACATTCCGCTCGCGGCGCGGCTGGTCGCGAAGGCCGTGCATGCGATCAACCCGCGCGGCACGCTCTACACGCCGGCCAACATCGGCGAGGCGCTGTCGCTGCGCGACTTCATGGACGGCATGCGCAGCGCCGGGCTCGCGCAGTCGCGCAGCGCCCCGTACGGCGAGCGCGACCGCCAGCAGTTCGCCTCGGCCCTCGATCGCGTGCTGACGCAGGCGCTGCGCGGCTGA
>NZ_DAOLKE010000148.1:0-8446 GCF_035331805.1 Plasticicumulans sp.
CCGGGAGCGAGCGGATGCCTCGCCAGTGCGCACCCGATTTCAGCGTCTATGAATGTGGACTCCTGCCGTCACCGGAGTCCCCGCCATGGGCAGCTACGAAAACCTCCTGCTCGAATCGCCCGATCCGGGCATCCACGTGCTGACGCTGAACCGGCCGCGGGCGCTGAATGCGCTGAACCGCGCGACCATCGCCGAGCTGCATGCCGCCGTGCAGGCCATCGCTGCCGATGCCGAGGCGCGCGTGCTGCTCGTCACCGGCGCCGGGGGCCGGGCCTTCGTGGCCGGGGCCGACATCAAGGAGATGCAGGGTTACACGGCGATCGAGGCGCAGGCGTTCGCGCGGCGCACGATGGCGGTGCTGCGTGCCATCGAGACGCTGCCGGTGCCGGTGATCGCGGTCGTCGATGGCTATGCGCTCGGTGGCGGCAACGAACTGGCGATGAGCTGCGACTTCATCCTCGCCTCGGAGCGCGCGGTGTTCGGCCAGCCCGAGGTTTCGCTCGGCGTCACGGCCGGGTTCGGCGGCACGCAGCGGCTGACGCGGCTGGTTGGCCGGGCGCGGGCGCTGGAGCTGCTGCTGAGCGGCCGGCACGTCGATGCCGCCGAGGCGCTGCGCATCGGGCTGGTCAACCGGGTCTGCCCGGCCGCGACGCTGATGGACGAGGCCCTCGCGCTGGCGCGCAGCATCGCCGCGCAGGGGCCGGTCGCGGTGCGCCTGAGCAAGGAGGCCGTGCAACGCGGACAGGACCTTGATCTCGACAACGCCTGCCAGTTCGAGGCGCAGCTGTTCGGTCTCTGCTTCGCGACCGCCGACCAGAAGGAAGGCATGCAGGCCTTCATCGACAAGCGCACCGCGCAGTTCCTGAACCGCTGAGGGGCGTGATTGCCATGGTCTCCGATGCCGCGTTTGCGGCCCTGCGTGCCCACCGCGTCGACGGCCGCGTCGAATCGCGGCTCGAAACGCTCGCCCTCATCGATCTGAATCCCGGCGACGTGAGTGTGTGCGTCGCGTGGTCGAGCCTGAACTACAAGGATGCGCTGGCCTGCACCGGGGCCGGGCGCATCCAGAAGCGCTTTCCGCTGGTCGGCGGCATCGATCTCGCCGGTCACGTCGCGGCCTCGCGTGATCCGCGCTTTCGCGAAGGCGATGCGGTGCTCGTGATCGGCTGCGGGCTGGGCGAGGAGGCCGATGGTGGTTATGCCGGTTATGCGAATGTCTGCGGTGACTGGCTGGTGCCGCTGCCGGCGGGCCTGACGCTGCGCGAGGCGATGGCGATCGGCACGGCCGGCTTCACGGCCGCGCTCGGCATCGTGCGCCTCGAAGACAACGGCCAGTCGCCGGCGCACGGGCCGATGCTGGTCAGCGGCGCGACCGGCGGGGTCGGCAGCTTCGCGATCGATCTGCTCGCCGGTCTCGGTTACGAAGTGGCGGCGCTGACCGGCAAGCCGGATGAGCACGCCTACCTGCAGCAACTCGGTGCCACGCAGATCGTCGATCGCAGCACGCTCGATCCCGGCAGCCGGCCGCTGGAGACTGCACGCTGGGGCGGGGCGATCGACAACCTCGGCGGTACGACGCTGGCGTGGCTGACCCGGACGATCCGGCCGTTCGGCAACATCGCCTGCATCGGTCTGGCGCAGGATCACCGGCTGGAGACTTCCGTGATGCCGCTGATCCTGCGCGGCATCAGCCTGATCGGCATCAACTCCACGTATTGCCCGCCGGCCTGGCGGGCGCGGACCTGGGAGCGGCTGGCGGCGGACCTGAAACCGCAGCATCTGGCCTGCATCGTCACCGGTGAACTGACGCTGGAGGCATTGCCGGCGGCCTGCGCGGCGCTGCTCGGCGGGCGTGCGACCGGGCGCAGCGTCGTGCGCATCGGCGGCGGCTGAGCCGCTCGCAGGCATGCCGGCACGAACCTGAAACTTCGTTCATTTCAGACGATGCTGCGCATTGCACACTGCGGTAACCTCGCCGCAGCCGGCTGGAGCCAGCCGGCTGCTTTCAGGACGACGGGGAGGGGACCGACATGAAGTTCGCCGCAAGACTGCGCCTTGCGATCATCTGTGCGCTGAGCATCACCGCCCCGCTGCCGGCCCTGGCCGATGGCGAGCAGTTCATCCCGATCACGAGCTTTCGCGTCGGCCCGAACGCCGGCGTCGGCAGCGCCGTGTTCGGTGGTTTCATCGATTACCTGAACCTGATCAATGCCCGCGACGGCGGCGTCAACGGCGTGAAGCTCACGTATGCCGAGTGCGAGACCGAGTACAAGGTCGAGCGCACCGTCGAGTGCTACGAGGAACTGAAGAAGCGCGGCCCGAGCGGCGCGTCGATGTTCAACTTCGTCGCCACCGGGCCGGTGTACGCGCTGCTTGAGCGCGCCGCGGCCGATCACATTCCGCTGGTGTCGATCGGCTACGGCCGCTCGGATTCGGCCGACGGGCGCGTGTTTCCGTACCTGTTCCCGCTGATGACCACGTACTGGTCGCAGAGCACGGCCAAGATCCGCTTCATCGGCCAGCGCGAAGGCGGCATGGACAAGCTGCGCGGCAAGAAGATCGTCAACCTCTACCACGAGTCGGCCTACGGCAAGGAAACCCTGCCGATCCTCGAATCCCAGGCGCAGAAGTACGGCTTCACGCTGGTCAACATCCCGGTGCCGCCGCCCGGCGCCAGCCAGCAGGCGGAATGGACGCGGATCAAGCGCGAGAAGCCCGACTGGGTGATCCTGCGCGGCTTCGGCGTCATGAACCCGACCGCGCTGATCTTCGCGCAGCGCTTCGGCTTCCCGGCCGATCACATCGTCGGCGTCTGGTGGGCCGGTGCCGAGGAGGATGTCGTCCCGGCCGGGCAGACCGCCAAAGGCTACATTGCCGCGAGCCTGAACCCGCCCGGCGACAACTTTCCGGCCATCCAGCAGATCCGCTCGCTGCTCTATGCGAAGGGCCAGGGCAACATGAGCGATCCGGCACGCATCGGCAGCGTCTACTACAACCGCGGCATCGTGCACGGCGTGCTGAACGTCGAGGCGATCCGCGTCGCGCAGGGCAGGTTCGGCAAGAAGCCGCTGACCGGCGAACAGGTGCGCTGGGGCCTCGAACACCTGAACCTGACGCCGGAACGGCTGAAGGAGCTTGGCGTCGAGGGGCTGATGCCCTCGCTGAAGACCTCGTGCAGCGACCACGAAGGCCATGCGCCCGTGCGCTTCATGCAATGGGATGGCCGCACCTGGAACCTGATCTCGGACTTCATCGAGACCGACTCGTCGCTGGTGCTGCCGCTGGTGGCGCAGTCGGCGGCCGACTACGCCAGGGAAAAAGGCGTCACGCCGCGCGACTGCAGCAAGGACGACTGAAAAGCCCCGTCGGCCGGCACCCGCCGGCCTTGTCCCCTGCGCAGGGCCACCCTGCAAGACGTCCGAGTCCATGGCTGCCTTCTACGACGCCCTCGAAACCCGAAGTCCGGAAGCGCGTCTGGCCCGGCTCTACGATGCGCTGCCGGCCCAGGTCGATCGTGCCCGCGCGCATTCGCCGGCCTATGCACGCCTGCTCGGCAGCCTCGATCCGGCGCGCATCACCGATGGTGTGGCGCTGGCGACGCTGCCGGTGCTGCGCAAGAGCGAACTCGCGGCGCTGCAGCGCGAGGCGCCGCCGTTCGGCGGTCTGGCGACGCGCCCGACCGGGCTGATGGGCCGCGTGTTCCAGTCGCCCGGCCCGATCTACGAACCGGCGGCCCGTCGTCCGGATTACTGGCGGCTGGCGCGGGCGCTGTTCGCCGCCGGCTTTCGTGCCGGTGACCTGATCCACAACGCCTTTCCGTATCACTTCACGCCGACCGGCGCGATGGTCGATTCCGGCGCTGCCGCCCTCGGCTGCTGCGTGTTCCCGGCCGGCCCCGGCGATACCGAACTGCAGGTGCTTGCGATCGCCGACCTGCAGCCGAACGGCTACACCGGCGCGCCGGGCTTCCTGCTGACGCTGCTGGAGCGCGCCGCCGAACTCGGCACCCCGAGCGGATCGCTGCGCAAGGCGCTGGTCTCGGGCGAGCCGCTGACGGGTGGCTTGCGCGAGGCGCTGCGCGGCCACGGCGTCGCGGTGCGCCAGTGCTACGCGACCGCCGATCTCGGCCTGATCGCCTACGAGACCAGCGCCGAGGACGGGCTCGTCATCGACGAGCAGGTCATCGTCGAGATCGTGCGCCCCGGCACCGGCGAGCCGCTGCCGGACGGCGAGGTCGGCGAGGTGCTGGTGACGACGCTGAACCCGGACTATCCGCTGATCCGCTTCGCAACCGGCGACCTGTCCTCGGTCCTGCCCGGCTACAGCGCCTGCGGCCGCAGCAACCGCCGGCTGCGCGGCTGGCTCGGCCGCGCCGACCAGACCACCAAGGTCAACGGCCTGTTCGTGCATCCGGGCCAGATCGCCGAGGTGCTGAAACGCTTCCCGGATCTCGGTCGCGGCCGGCTATCGGTCGGCCGGGTCGGGCGGGCGGATGCGATGTGGCTGCGCTGCGAACTCTCCGGCCCGCCGGCGCCGGGCCTCGCCGAACGCGTCGCCGGGGTACTGCGCGACATCACGCGCCTGCACGGCGTGGTCGAGTTCGTCGCGCCGGGGAGCCTGCCGAACGACGGCCGGCTGATCGACGACGTGCGCGAGCACGGCTGAACGGCAAGTCTGAACGAATTCGCCCGCAGCGGTGATGAAGCCGTTGCGGGCGATGCGGTGGGGACCCGGGCCGGGGTTACTGGCCGTTCTGCTTCATGATGTCGAGGATTGGCTGTAATACGCGCTTGCCATCACGGCCCGTGCCGGTGGCAGATCCAGTCTGCGGAGGTGGATTTCCAGCACCTGCCGCCGGTGGTGTGCCGCTACCGGCCAGTTCGATGCGCCCGGCATAAATGTGTCCATAGCCAAACTGATTGTTCGGTCGGCCTTCGCCCATCGGTTGGGCATATTCGATGATGCGACGGATCAGGTCATCGCGACTGATGTCTGGCTGCATCTGCTTCAGCAGTGCGGAATAGCCGGATACGTGCGGGCAGGCTGCTGAGGTGCCAGGAAATCGTTCTTCACCGGTTGATTGGTAGGCAAGCGACAAGGTCTTGTCAGGGGCTGAAATTTCAGGCTTCAAACGGCCATCGTCGGTTGGTCCTTGGGAACTGTAGTCTTCCAGTTGCTGGTTTGTGACATCGACTGCTCCGACTGCAAATGCCATTCTGGCAGTGGCAGGACTTCCGATGCTGCCCTCGGCGCGCGTCGGGTCCATTAATCCATTGCTCACGGTCACATGAATTTTTACCTGTCGATCGACTTTGCGTGGCCATAATATTAGAAAATAATCCTTGCCTTTTTCTGGTTTTTTTACTACCAGAATTTCCAAGGGTTCACCGCGGCCGCGTTGAGGATTAGTAGAAGCAGCTACTTTGATCGGTTTCTTGTTGTCGTCGAAACGATAAATTTCTGCGTCGATATCGATGCTGGCAGTTGGCTTTTCTGGATTTGGTCCCCAGTCGTCCCAATTAATAACAACCATCATCGGTGTCTGGCTGCCTTTAAGATGTATGGCAGGATAATTCGGGTCATCCTGGGTTGGAATGTCGATCATATTGTCGTGATTACTGTCGACGGCCATGCCCATCCAATGTTCTGTAGCTTTGTTTCCGGCAGAGTTTACCCATAACAATCGGTTTCCGGAGTCCTTGACGATCTTGTCGATGTATCGACTCAGGACATCTGTTCCGTTCACGGGGCCGCCGTGACCGCCTCCGGAAAAACTAATGATATTAACTCCTTGTTGAACTAGCCAAGCTGCGGCCTGCATGATCTGATCATTTCTTCCATCAATGCTGGCCAAATATAATTCAGCGTCGGGGGCCATGGAGTGTATGATTTCGGCACATGCGGTTCCATGAATTTCATCATTTTCAATGTTTCTTTTCTGGTTAAATGCGCGAGTCGCCTTCGGTTGTGGCAAGACACCTGCTTTGACAAGCTTTTGGTAGTTCTGGAAACCCCAGTCGATGATGCCAACCTTGACGCCTTTTCCGGTGATGCCAGAGGCATGCAAACGTTCGACGCCAGTGATTTTGCCGCCTTCGCCCGGGGATCGGTTCGTCGCAGTCGGGAAGTAAAGGGTTTGGGGTTTGGCATAATCCAGCGATGAAATCTGCTCGAGTCCAGCAATTGAACGTGCCGGAATCATTGCGAATACGGTATGATCAAAAGTGATTGTAACTTCGCCACCCATTTCCCGGACTGACCGGGACAGGGCATCCATCTCGAAAGGATTGCTGGCGGCGAGCGTGACGGCTACTCGGTCATCTTCATAGGAAATTCCGAGTGACTTTGCGGTTTCCTGCAGATTGGTTGAAAACAGAGGGCCCTTACTGACAGCCTCGTTGAACTCCAGCAGAGTTGGTGAAATCTTCTGCAAAGATGAAGATTTCCATTCTTTCTGCGATGGCATTTCTGGAATGGGCAGGTTGCGCAGGCTCAGCAGGCGAGCGGACAGGGCATCGCCTGCTTGCACCGCACCGCTGATCAGCAATAATGCGAGACCTAATCCGTGCAGGCAGCGGTCAGCGAGGCTTTTGCAGGCGGCCATGGGTAACTCCTTGCTTTGCAAGACCATCCGGAGTGGATCCAGTCGGAGCGGCAATCGGTGAAGTGCTTGGTACGCTCACCTTGATCGTCCAGACTTCGGCTTGCATGGTGTAACTGCGCAGTGCCGGAATTGGCACCCAGCCGTACAGGGTATTTTCGAAACTGGTTTCGCTGCGCCCACCGGCTTTTCTCAGTGCCGCATCGAGCGCGGGAACGACCGCGGACGAGGTTGCGGTGATGTCCACCTTGACCGAGACGCCTTCGTGCAGGATGCCTTCGGCTTCCAGGGCTTTCAGCCGTTTGCCGAGCGCTTTTGCCGGACCGGTTTCGTGGAGTTGCAGTAACTCGATGAGTTTGCCGTCGAGTTTGTCCTCGACGGGCACGGTTGCCGGTGGCGGTGGCGGATCACTGGCGCAGGCTGCCAGCCACGTACAGGCCAGCAGAACGGGCAGCAGGGGGCGGGTCATCGGTCGGCCTCCGCGGTGACGGTACGTGTCTGTCTTGGACGGACAGACACGACCGGCCCGACACCCGGGCCGACAAAAAATCCTCAAGCGTTGAGGTGCCGGTGGGTAACAGCCGTGTCTCGTGGCTTCGTTGCGTGAAAACTTTCGAACCGCAAGAGGATGGCGGCGAGTCAGCGTGGTCGCTGCTGACCGGGTCAGGGCTGGTGACGGCGCCAGTCAGCGCAGCAGGCTGATCTGCCTGGACGCCGCATTGCAGCGTGCCGAAACATCGGCACCGGCCTGCAGGCTGCTGGCAACCGAGGCTGCGAAGCCGGTCGGCTGCAATGCCTGCAGTTGCTTGGCCAGATCGTCGGCGACTGTCAGGAAGGAGGCCGGCAATACCGGTGGATTCGGAGCGGCATCGCGACAGGCCAGAACGGCCAGCCCGCTCCAGCGTCCGGCACTGCGTAGCAGCGCGAGCCTTTCGCTACAGCCGGCAGCGGCATCCGGAGCGCAGGAAGCACGGGATTCTTCCGGCAGGCCGGCGAGCCAGGTCTGCCACTGCGCCGACTCCTGCGTGCGCGGCTGCAGTACCGATCGCACGCCACTCGCAAACGCTGCCTGATCGGCATCCACCATCTGCAATAAAGACTTTGCGCTGGCCGGTGGAGCGAAGCGGACGGGCGTGTTCAGGCTGGCTGCAAACGAATCGAGCGATTCATCCACAGTCGGCGTATCGCGTGGCAGCACGGTCAGCAGGACCGTCGCGGCCAGAGCCGCGGGCACCAGTGTCAGCGCCGCCGTGCGCACGGGCGAACGACGCCGTCCGGCGAGCGGGATGATCTTGGTGGCTGATGTCACCGATGCCGGTGGCGGCAGCGAAGACCAGAGCGCATGTCCTTCGGGTGAGCGAGCCACCCATGCCTGTACGGCATCGGCTTGTGCCCCTGCAAGCTTGCCGTCGTACCAGGCAGCGATGTCGGTATCACTCGGGCGGGGCGGCGCAGGAGCCTCATCGAGCGCCAGCGCCAGCAAGGCTTCGAAGCGGGCCTTGCGATCGTCGGGGTCGAGGTCGGGTCTCTGATCGGTCATGTTGGTATTCCGGTCGCGGAGCAGGTCCGCGGGGGGGCCTGCATATTCGCATAGACGGACAGGGAACCCATTTCAGACTGCCTATCAATGATCGATACGGCCTTGTTCTGCTGGAGCGTGTCCGCATGAGGGGCGGGCCGTTGCGGCAGTACAGACGATGAACGTCGGGCCGTACTCCAGGAGATGGCAAATGTCAGGGGCATGAAGACCAGCGGACAAGCCGGTCGATCACCCGGCTTCGTCCCTGAGCATGGCGAGGATGTCGTCCGCCCCGAGGCCGACCGATTCCAGCAGTAGCCGCAGGC
>NZ_DAOLKE010000149.1:0-8421 GCF_035331805.1 Plasticicumulans sp.
CTTTTTCCCTTGCGCTCCGCGCTCGAAGCCGCAAGCGCAAGGCTTTTTCCCTTGCGCTTCGCGCTCGAAGCCGTGCACGCAAGGCTTTTTCCCTTGCGCTCCGCGCTCGAAGCCGTGCACGCAGGGCTTTTTCCCTTGCGCTCCGCGCTCGAAGCCATGCACGCAGGGCTTTTTCCCTTGCGCCTCGCGCTCGAAGCCTTGCACGCGACGCGAAAAGCGTCGCGACCGGCGCCCGCAGCCTCAGCGCCGCCGCCGGCAGCCGGTCCCGGCCCGCGGTCTGGCGCGCGCCCGCTCCTGCGGGCGCCGGGTTCCGCACGGTCGCCGGAGGGTGTCCCCGTGCAGGCCGCTCCCGGTGGTCCCTGAAAAACAAGGATCGTCAGACATTTGCGTGCCGTGATCTTGCCGGATGCTCATGTGCGCGGCTGAACCGCTCCCCCCCGGCAGGGTCGGTCCGCACACGGGCTGAGCCGTGGACAGGAGCGGATCATGAACAAGCGTGTGCTGATCATCGTCACGTCCACGCCGCTGATCGACGGCACCGGCCACCCGACCGGCACCTGGGCCGATGACATCGCGATTCCGTATTACGCGCTGCGCGAAGCCCGCTGCCTCGTGGATTTCGCCTCGCCGCTCGGCGGAACGGCGCCGATCGATCCGCGCAGCCTGTGCGAGGTCGAGGGCGCGCTGCCGCCCTCGGTCGTGCAGTTCGTCGCGGACCGCGAGCTGCAGCAGCAGCTTGCCGGGACCCGGCGCGTCGCCGAGATCGATCCGCTGCGCTTCGATGCGCTGTTCGTGCCCGGCGGCCACGGCGCGCTGTGGGATCTGCCGGGCGATGCCGGCGTCGCGCAGGTGGTCAGCTCGATGCTCGGCTACGGCCAGATCGTCGCGACGCTCTGCCACGGCGCTGCGGCGCTGCTCGGCGCCACCGGCTACGGCGGCCGGCCGCTGGTCGCCGGCCGGCGCGTGACCTCGATCACCGATGCCGAGGAAAGCGCGGTCGGCCTGACCGCGGTGCTGCCGGTGTCGCTGGAACAGCGCCTGCGCGAGCTCGGCGCCGAATTCGTGCACGACGAGCTGTGGCGCGCGTACGTGACGCGCGACCACGCGCTGATCACCGGCCAGAACCCGCAGTCGGCACCGCTGATCGCGCGCCATCTGGTCGATGCGTTGCGCCTCGCCGGCTGAACGCCCCTGCCGGCCTCATGCCAGTCACAGCTGAACACCCGAGCGTTTCAGCCCCTCCCCCCTCGCGGGGGAGGGGTTGGGGAGAGGGGGATCAACAGCGCATGCACGTGTGATCGGTATCAGCCGCTCGGCAGCAGTCCGGCCGGCAGCGCGTCGCGCACCGCGGCGCGCAGCTGCCCGCCCTCGATCAGCGCCGTGGCGCGGGCGATGTCGGGCGCGAAGCAGCGGTCGCGCTCGTAGAACGGCACCGCGGCGCGCAGCAGCGCCAGCGCCGTGCGCAGCGCTGCCGAGCTGCGGTGCGGTGCACGCAAGTCCACGCCCTGCGCCGCCGCCAGCCATTCGATCGCGACGATGCCGGCGGTGTTGGCCGCCAGCTCCGCGAGCCGGCGCGCCGCGAAGGTCGCCATCGACACGTGATCCTCCTGATTGGCGCTGGTCGGCAGGCTGTCGACCGAGGCCGGATGCGCGAGCGACTTGTTCTCGGAGGCGAGTGCCGCGGCCGTGACCTGCGCGGCCATGAAGCCGGAGTTGAGGCCGCCGTGCGCGACCAGGAACGCCGGCAGGCCGTTGCTCAGGTTGGCGTCGATCAGCATCGCGATGCGCCGCTCGGCGAGCGCGCCGGTTTCGGCGAGCGCGAGCGCCAGACCATCGGCCGCGAACGCCACCGGCTCGGCGTGGAAGTTGCCGCCGGAGAGGATGTCGTCGTCGGCGGCGAACACCAGCGGGTTGTCGGAGACGGCGTTGGCCTCGGTCAGCAGCACCGCGGCGGCGTGGCGGATCTGTTCGAGGCAGGCGCCCATGACCTGCGGCTGGCAGCGCAGCGAGTACGGGTCCTGCACCTTGCCGCAGTGCTCGTGCGAGCGTTCGATCTCGCTGTGATCGAGCAGCGCGCGGCAGGCGGCGGCGATGTCGATCTGCGCCGCATGGCCGCGCACGGCGTGGATGCGCGCATCGAAGGGCCGGCGGCTGCCGAGCGCGGCCTCGACCGACAGGCTGCCGGTGACGAGGGCCGCGACGAGCAGGTTCTCGGCCGCGAACAGGCCCTCGAGCGCGAGCGCCGTCGATACCTGCGTGCCGTTGAGCAGCGCCAGCCCCTCCTTCGGCGCCAGCGCGAGCGGCGCCAGCCCCGCCGCCGCCAGCGCCGCGGCACCGCTCATGCGCACGCCCCGGTACGTCGCCTCGCCCTCGCCGATCAGCACCGCCGCCAGATGCGCGAGCGGCGCCAGATCGCCGGACGCGCCGACCGAGCCGCGCGACGGGATCAGCGGCCGGATGCCGTGCGTGTACAGCGCGAGCAGCGCCTCGACGAGTTCGGCGCGCACGCCGGAATGGCCGCGCGCGAGGCTCGCGATCTTCAGCACCAGCACCATGCGCACGGTCGATTCCGGCAGCGGCGCCCCGACGCCGGCGGCGTGCGAGCGCACCAGGCTGCGCTGCAGCGTGTCGAGATCGGCCGCTGCGATGCGCGTCTGCGCGAGCAGGCCGAAGCCGGTGTTGACGCCGTAGACCGTGCGGCCTTCGGCGAGCACGCGCGTGACCGTCGCCTGGGCAGCGTCGATCGCCGTCCGGCAGCCGGGCTCAAGACAGAGCGGCGGCTCGCCTTCCTGCACGGCGCGCAGCAGCGCCAGGTCGAGCGCGCCGGGGCGCAGCAGGATCGGGGAAGCGTTCATCGCGCAAGGCTCCGGCCGCGGCCGACGCGACTGCCCGATGGCGCAGCCCGCGTGCCGCGGCACCGCGAAATAGTGGCAGACGCCGGTGCCGGGCACGAACCCGTGCCGGACGGCGCCGGCGATGCGGCCTCGGGCAGATGCGGGGGCTGCACCCGTGAGGCTGCCGCGGCCCGGCGATATGCTGCGGCGATGAACGAACCACCGGTGGACGGCGCGCGCGGCATCAGCGCCCTGGGACAGCGTCTGGCGCTGACGGGCGCGAGCGACGGGCTGTGGGAATGGAATCCGCTGACCAAGGCCTTGTACGTGTCGCCGCGCCTGCTCGCGATCCTCGGCTACGAGCAGGATCTGCTGCCCGACACGCATGCGTGGCTGGCCCTGATCCACCCCGAGGATCGCGGCGGCTACAACCATGCCGTCGCCACGCATCTGCAGGGGCGCACGCCGTATTTCGAGCACGAGTACCGTGTGCGCGCCGCCGACGGTGCCTGGCGCTGGGTGTCGGCGCGCGGCATCGCGGCGCGCGACGCCGACGGTCGCGCGTACTGCATGGCCGGCTCGGTCGCCGACATCACCGCGCGCAAGGTGATGGAGGCGGGGATGCGCCACCTCGCGCATCACGATGCACTGACCGGCCTGCCCAACCGCACGCTGCTCGAAGACCGCTTCGCGCAGGCGCTGTCCGGTGCCCGGCGCTCGGGGGGCGGGCTGGCGCTGCTGTTTCTCGATCTCGACCGCTTCAAGGATGTCAACGATGCCTGGGGCCACCCGGTCGGCGATGCGCTGCTGCGCGCGGTGGCCGAGCGTCTGAAGACGAGCGTGCGCGCCGTCGATACGGTCGCGCGTCACGGCGGCGACGAGTTCATCGTCGTGCTGCCAGCAACCGGAACCCCGGCCGCTGCGGCCCTCGTCGCGCGCAAGATCCTCGCGGCGCTCGATGCCCCGGTCGAGTTCGACGCGTACCGGCTGTACGTGCGCGCAAGCCTCGGCATCGCGCTGTACCCGCGCGATGGCACGGACTTCGCCACGCTGCTCAAGTGCGCCGACACGGCGCTGTACCGCGCCAAGAGCGCCGGCCGCGGCTGTCTGCGCTTCTACACGGCGCAGATGGACGCCGAACTGCGCGGCCGGCTGGCGATCGAGCAGGGCCTGCGCACGGTGCTGAGCGAGGGCGGGCTGGTGCTGCACTACCAGCCGGTCTTCGCCGCCGGTACGCCCGGGCGGCCGCTCGCCGCCGAGGCGCTGCTGCGCTGGCAGCGCCCGGACGGTGTCTGCGTGCCGCCGGCCGAATTCATCCCGATCGCCGAGGAAACCGGGCTGATCGTGCCGATCGGCGACTGGGTGCTCGCCGAGGCCTGCCGTCAGGCGCAGCGCTGGCATGCGTGGATCGCCGCCGGCGCTGCGATCGCCGTCAATCTGGCCGTGCCGCAGCTGCGTCAGCCGCGGCTGCCCGAGCGCATCGCCCAGCTGCTGGCAGACCACGGGCTGCCGCCGGCAGCGCTGGAGATCGAGCTGACCGAATCGATGCTGATGCAGCGTGGCAGCGCGTCCGAGCACGTGCTGCACCGCCTGCATGCAATGGGCCTGCGCATCGCCATCGACGACTTCGGCACCGGCTATTCCTCGCTCGCCTATCTGCGCCGGCTGCCGATCGACACCCTGAAGATCGACCGCAGTTTCGTCGCCGAACTCGACACGGCCGGCGGCGGCGCCATCCCCGGCGCGGTCATCGCGCTCGCCGGCCAGCTCGGCATGCAGACCACGGCCGAAGGCGTGGAAACCCTCGCGCAGGCGCAGTGGCTGCATGCGCGCGGCTGCGACCGGCTGCAGGGTTACCTGCACGGCCGCCCGGTGCCGGCGGACGAATTCGAACGCTGCCATCTCCGCTGAGCGCGGGCGGCGGCTTCAGCCCGCGTGCCACAGCACCGCGAAATAGTGGCAGACGCTGCCGCCGAGCACGAACACGTGCCAGGCGGCGTGATGCCAGCGCCGGTGATCGCGCGCGAAGAACCACAGGCCGCCGGTGTAGAGCACGCCGCCGAGCGCGAGCCAGACGAGGCCGGCGACGGCCATGCGCTCGATCATCGGCCCGGCGGCGATGACGATCATCCAGCCCATCGCCACGTACAGCGCGATGCCGAGGCGCTGGCAGCGGCGGCAGTCGCGCAGGCCGCCGAGGCTGCGCAGCACGATGCCGAGCAGCGCCAGCCCCCAGACCGTGCCGAACAGCGACCAGCCCCAGGGCCCGGCCAGCACGCCGAGCGTGAACGGCGTGTAGGTGCCGGCGATCAGCAGGTAGATCGCCGCATGGTCGAGCACGCGCCAGATGCGCTTGCCGCGGGTTTCCGGCCAGGCGTGATAGACGGTCGAGATGCCGTAGAGCAGCAGCATCGCGGCGCCGAAGACGCTGGCACCGACCACGGCAGCGGCGCCGCCGGGCTCGCGCGCGTGCGCAGCGAGGATCAGGAACGGCAGCCCGACCAGGCTGGCGGCAAAGCCGGCGCCGTGCGTGACGGCGTTGACGGTTTCCTCGCAGCGGGCGGAGGTACAGAGAGGCATGGCGGCGGCCCCCGGCGGGCCGGCCGGATGCCGGCAGCCCGATGATCGGGAAGGCGCGCCGATGCGGCGGTTCCGTCACCGTCGCGGAAGCGGCCCGGGTGCGCCGGACAGGCCGATTCCCGCAGATGGTTCCGCGGCCTGCTCCGCAGTCCGCGTGTCCGCAGGCCGCGTCCGCGGCTTGCGGGTCAGGGCATGGGTCTGACGTGAGTCAGACATCGGCAACGCGCATGTTTCCTGCAGGCCCGGAGCGCCGTCGCCGGCCGTCGTCCTCACCCGCCGCCGTCGCCCGCCCGCAGGCGCCGGCGGTGCGCAGCGGCCTTCGCGCGGTTGCCGCAGGCGGCCATGCTGCACCAGCGCCGGTTGCCGCGCTTGCTGGTATCGCGAAACCACAGCACGCAGGCCG
Organism: Plasticicumulans sp.; assembly: GCF_035331805.1. Lineage (NCBI taxonomy): Bacteria > Pseudomonadati > Pseudomonadota > Gammaproteobacteria > Candidatus Competibacteraceae > Plasticicumulans > Plasticicumulans sp. The sequence continues at coordinate 5,818 of NZ_DAOLKE010000149.1, forward strand.
GATTCTCGCACTTGCGCACCTCGGTTGCCGGCACCTCCGCGAGCAGTCCGGCGAGCACGGCGGCGATCGCTGCGGCGACGCTGTCCGGCCCGGTGTAGTCGGTCACGTGCAGCAGCCGCAGGGCGCCGTCCTGCGCGACGAGCTGCCAGTGACCGCGCCCGGCCGCGAGCCAGAGGTTCAGGGTTTCCTGCAGCGCCGCGCGCGCTCCGGCATCCGCCAGTCGCGGCAGCGCGCTGCGCCATGCCGCGCGCAGCGCCTGCACCGCGGCCAGTGCGGCGTCGAGTTCGCCGCGCGCTCCGGCCTGCTGCGCCAGCGCGTGCGCATCGGCGAGTTCCGGCGTGCCGGCCAGCCAGTCGAGCAGCGCCGCCGGCGTGGCGAGGAAATCGAGCAGCACCTCGGCCGGCGCCGCCAGCGTGTTGGCGAAGTCGAGCGCCGGGTGCTCGCCGATGCGCATCGGCGCCAGAGCGGCCGGGGCCGGCTGTGTCTCAGGGGGGGGCGGAACATCGTTCGGGTCGGGCATGGGGGAATAGTAACCGATAAAAACCATGTTGACAGGTTTTGCAGTCATGGCTACGGTGTGTCTCAGTAACCATCAAATTAGTTTTTAACGGTTACTCACCTTCCCCCACCGGAGCTTCCCGATCATGACCGCCCCTGCCGAACTGCCGATGCCTGTCCCGCCGCTGCCGGCGCCCGCCGATCTGCTGCGCGTGCGCTACGGGCGCACGACGATCGACGGCCTGTCCGTGTTCCACCGCAGCGCCGGCGATCCGGCCGCGCCGGCCTTCGTGCTGCTGCACGGCTTTCCGTCGTCCTCGCACATGTTCCGCGAGCTGATCCCGCGTCTGGCCGGGCGCTTCCACGTCATCGCGCCCGACTACATCGGCTTCGGCCACTCCGATGCGCCCCCGGTCGAACGCTTCGAGTACCGCTTCGACCGCCTCGCCGGCATCGTCGCGACGCTGCTCGACCGCCTCGGCGTCGGGCGCTATCACCTGTACATGCAGGACTACGGCGGCCCGGTCGGCATGCGGCTGGCGACTGCCGCACCCGGGCGCGTGCTCGGCCTGGTGTTCCAGAACGCCAACGCCTATCTCGACGGCATCGGCGCGCCGGCGCGCGAGGTGTTCCTGCCGCTGTGGGAGCGCGGCGACGAGGCCGGCGCCCGGCAGATGCTGACGGCGGAAATGACGCGCTGGCAGTACACGGCCGGCGCCCGCGATCCGCACGGCCTGAACCCCGACGCCTGGCTGCACGATCAGGCCGGGCTCGACCGCCCCGGCAGCAGCGAACGCCAGCTCGCGCTGTTTCGCGACTACCGCCACAACGTCGAGTCCTACCCGGCCTGGCAGCAGTACCTGCGCACGCAGCAGCCGAAGACGCTGGTCGCCTGGGGCCGGCACGACCCGATCTTCATCGCCGCCGGCGCCGAAGCCTTCCGGCGCGACCTCGAGCAGCCGCACATCCACTACCTCGAATCCGGCCACTTCGCGCTGGAAGAGGACGTGGAGGCGATCGCGGCGCTGATCCGCAGCACGTTCTGAAGCTCGCTGCCGCCTCTGGTGCATGGCAGGCGGCGCTTACGAGCGCAGCCGCAGGCGTAATCGGGCGCAGTTCCATGCTGCTGCTACAGCATCGCCTGCCATGGATTGATGACGTGGAGGCCGGCCACCTGGAACGGCGCCACGTCGCGTGTGGCAACGGTGAAGCCGCGAGCGTTGGCAATCGCGGCGATGTAGCCGTCTGCCTTGCCGATGACCTTGCCCTCGGCCCTCGCCCGCGCCATCAGGTCTGCATAAGCCCGGGAAGCCTCGAGATCGAACGGGAGAACACGAGCCGTAAAGGCCGGCAATACCTCCTGTTCCAGACGATCCTGATAGATCGTGCGGCGCCGGCCGTCGGGCATCGTGGCAAGGCCATAGCGCAGCTCGGCCACGGTGATGGCGGACAGATAGAGCGTTTCAATGGCCTGTGCGTCGATCCACGCCAGCACGCCGGGATTCGGTTCGATCTTCCACAACTCGGAAATCACGTTGGTATCGATGACGATCATTCAAACCTCAGCGGCTCGGCCAGCGTCCTGTCGCGGAGCTGGTCGAAGTGCCCGGCTTCGGCATCGGTCAGACCGCCGGCCTCGCGGGCGATGGAAGTCAGCAGCGAACCGAGTTTCAGGCGGCCTTCGGGCTTCGCCGCCTGCTCCAGGATGTCGCGGATTTCAGCTTCAGTGCTGCGACCGTGCCTGGCTGCACGAACCCGGATCGCCCGGTGTACCTCATCCGGGACGTTGCGAATGGTGATGGATGGCATGGCTTTCTCCGTCATGTTTTGATTGCAGTGATTGCAATATATTAAATTGCAATCACTTCTGCCATCAGCAAAATATCGATCAGGATCGAGTGCAGTCCGCTTTACCCGGTACACACCGGGGACGAAGGCTGCGTGTAACGGTCAAGTTCCGGCGGTCGTTTGCGCCATCACGGTGCCCGCGTCCGGAACCGGCATCCTGCAGAAGCGATGCAGTGATCCGGCAATCCGGCGCCTCAACCCCCGGCAGGACTGAATGACTGCCCTGCACCGGCAGGGCTGCCACCGCCCTCGATGTCA
>NZ_DAOLKE010000150.1:0-8403 GCF_035331805.1 Plasticicumulans sp.
TGATGGCCGATGCGACCACGCGCTCGCCGCTCGGGCGGCTGGCGACGCCCGAGGACGTCGGCCGGCTCGCGGCCTTCTACATCGCCCAGACCGGCAACAACATCACCGGCAACATCGGTTTCGTCGACGCGGGCTACCACGTCCGGGGCTGAGGCTGCGTGCGGTGAGGCGCGGAGGCAGGGCGTGAATTCACGCCCTGCCTGCCACGTCGCCCTGGTTCACCCCACCTTCGCACCTTTCCCCTCACGCTTGTCCCGGAACGACGGTCATGAACGACGAAACCCATCTGATCCAGAACCGCACCTTCGACGAGATCGAGATCGGCCAGAGCGCCAGCCACACGCGCACGCTGAACCGCCGCGACATCGAGCTGTTCGCGCTGCTGTCGAACGATCTGAATCCCACGCACATCGACGAGGAATTCGCGCGCGGCGCCAAGTTCTCGCGCGTGGTCGGCCACAGCATGTGGAGCGCCGGCCTGATCTCCGGCGTGCTCGGCACCGAGCTGCCGGGGCCGGGCACGGTCTATCGCGGCCAGACGCTGAATTTCCACGGCGTCGTGTCGGTCGGTGACGTGATCACCGCCACGGTCACGGTCAGCGGCAAGAACGAAGCGGCGCGCACGATCGAGCTCGACTGCCGCTGCACCGACCAGACCGGTCGCGTGGTGCTCGACGGTCGCGCCGAGGTCTACGCGCCGCCGGTCAAGATCCACCGCGCCGCGATCGCGCTGCCCGAGGTGCATTTCAGCGAGCATGGCGCGCGCCACAAGAAGCTCGTCGACGAGGCCGCGCGCCTGCCGGCGATCCCGACCGCGGTCGTGCACCCGGTCGATCAGGTCTCGCTCGAAGGCGCGGTGCGCGCCGCCGAGGCCGGGCTGATCGTGCCGCTGCTGGTCGGACCCGAGGCCAAGATCCGCGCCACCGCCGAGCAGCACGGCCTGCACATCAAGGGTTTCGAGATCGTCGACGTGCCGCATTCGCACGCGGCCGCCGAGACCGGCGTGGCGCTGGTGCGCGAGGGCCGCGCCGAGGTGCTGATGAAGGGCAGTCTGCACACCGACGAATTCATGGGCGCGGTGGTGGCCAAGGCCACAGGCCTGCGCACCGGCCGGCGCGTCAGCCATGCCTTCATCATGGACGTGCCGACCTATCCGAAGCCGCTGCTGATCACCGACGCGGCGATCAACATCTATCCGGACCTGATGGACAAGGCCGACATCGTGCAGAACGCCATCGAGCTGATGCATGCGCTCGGCGTGGCGCAGCCGAAGGTCGCGATCCTGTCGGCGGTCGAGACGGTGACGCCGAAGATCGGTTCGACCATGGATGCCGCGGCACTCTGCAAGATGGCCGACCGCGGCCAGATCAAGGGCGCGATCCTCGACGGGCCGCTTGCCTTCGACAACGCCATCAGCAAGTCCGCGGCCAAGACCAAGGGCATCGTCTCGGTCGTGCCCGGCGAGGCCGACATCCTGCTCGCGCCCGATCTCGAAGCCGGCAACATGATCGCCAAGCAGCTCGAATACCTCGCCGACGCCGCGGCGGCCGGCGTCGTGCTCGGCGCGCGCTGCCCGATCGTGCTGACCTCGCGCGCCGACGGCACGCTGGCGCGCATGGCCTCGTGTGCGGTCGCGGCGCTGATGGCGCACGCCAAGCGGGGGTCGCTGAAATGAGTGACGGCATCCTGGTCCTGAACGCCGGTTCGTCGAGCATCAAGTTCGCAGTCTATGCCGATGCCGCAGACGGGCCGGTCGAGGCCGCGCACGGCCTGATCGAGGACATCGGCGGTGCCAAGCCGCACTTCGTCGCCAAGGCGCCGGATGGTGCGAAGCTGCACGAGGCGCTGCCGGAGTCCGAGCCGAAGTACGACCATGCCCGCGCGCTCGGCGACCTGCTCGCCTGGCTCGGCGCGCATCCGGAACTGCCGACGCCGCGCGCCGTCGGCCACCGGGTCGTGCACGGCGGCACGCGCTACAGCGCCCCGGTGCGCGTCGATGCCGACGTCCGCAGCGAACTGGAGCGCTACGTGCCGCTCGCCCCGCTGCACCAGCCGCACAATCTCGCCGGCATCGACGCGATCCGCGCGCTGAATCCGGATCTGCCGCAGGTGGCGTGCTTCGACACCGCCTTCCACCGCACGCAGCCGGAGCTGGCACGGCTGTTCGCGCTGCCGGCGCAGTACCGCAACGAGGGCGTGCAGCGCTACGGCTTCCACGGCCTGTCGTATGAATACGTCGCCGGGCGCCTGCCCGGGCTGATCGGCGCGCGCGGGCAGGGCAAGGTCATCGTCGCGCATCTGGGCAACGGTGCCTCGATGTGCGCGATCGAGGACGGCAGAAGCGTCGCGAGCACGATGGGCTTCACGGCCGTCGAGGGCCTGCCGATGGGCACGCGCACCGGCTCGATCGACCCCGGCGTGCTGCTGTACCTGATGGACGCGCACGGCATGGGGCCGAAGCAGCTCACCGACCTGCTGTACAAGCGCTCGGGCCTGCTCGGGCTGTCCGGCGTGTCCAACGACATGCGCACGCTGCTCGCCTCGGACGTGCCGGAGGCGAAGCTTGCGGTCGATTACTTCTGCTACCGCATCGCGCGCGAACTCGGTTCACTCGCAGCCGCGCTCGGCGGACTCGATGCGCTGGTGTTCACCGGCGGCATCGGCGAGCACGCCGCGCCGGTGCGCGCGCAGGTCTGCGCGCAGGCGGCCTGGCTCGGCATCGCCTTCGATCCGGCGGCCAACGCCGCGGATGCGCCGGTGATCACGACGGCATCGAGCCGCGTGACGGTCGCGGTCGTGCCGACCGACGAGGAAGGCGTCATTGCCCGGCACGCGCGCCGGCTGACGCTGGGGTGAGGGAGCCCGGGGCGTGAGCGGGCGGTGCCCTGCTCACGCCTCATGCCCGGACTTCCCGTCTCTCCACGTGAACAATCATCGACCGTCCCGCCGGCCGGCTTGTCGGTCGACGGCGCGGGTCGGTACGCTGGCGCCCCCGTATCCTCCCGCTGCAACAGGAATCCTTGCCATGTGCGGAATCGTCGGCGCCATCGCCGAGCGCAACGTCGTCCCGATCCTGCTGGAGGGACTGCGCCGGCTCGAATACCGCGGCTACGACTCCGCCGGGATTGCGACCCTGGATGACGAGCGTCGTCTCCAGCGCGTGCGCGCGGTCGGCAAGGTCCAGGCGCTCACCGACAGCCTGGCGGCGAATCCCGCTCCGGGCCGGCTCGGCATCGCACACACGCGCTGGGCCACGCACGGCGTGCCGAGCGAGCGCAACGCCCATCCGCACGTCAGCGGCAGCGAACTCGCGCTGGTGCACAACGGCATCATCGAGAACTACAAGGATCTGAAGGCCGAACTCGAAGGACTCGGCTATCGCTTCGAATCCGAGACCGACACCGAGGTCGTCGCGCATCTGGTCGCGCGCTACCTGGCCGAGGAGCGCGACCTGCTCGCCGCGGTGCAGCGCGCGGTGTCGCGCCTGACCGGTGCCTACAGCCTCGGCGTGATCTCGCGTCACGAACCGGGCCGGCTGATCGCCGCGCGTCAGGGCTCACCGCTGGTGATCGGCATCGGCATCGGCGAGCACTTCATCGCGTCCGACGTGTTCGCGCTGCTGCCGGTCACGCAGGAGTTCGTGTTCCTGGAGGAAGGCGACGTTGCCGACCTGTCACGCAGTGCGTTCACGATCTACGCGCGCGACGGCCGGCTGGTCGAGCGTGCCCGCGCAACCTCGGCGCAGAGTGCCGGCGTCGCCGACAAGGGGCCGTACCGGCACTACATGCTCAAGGAAATCCACGAGCAGCCGGCTGTGGTCGCCGACACGCTCGAAGGCCGGCTGCACGGCGGCCGCGTGCTGGAAAGCTGCTTCGGCCACGAGGCCGGCGCGCTGTTCGATCAGGTGCGCCAGGTCCACATCGTCGCCTGTGGCACCAGCTATCACGCCGGTATGGTCGCGCGGTACTGGCTTGAAGCCTGGGGCGTGCCGGCCACGGTCGAGGTCGCGAGCGAATACCGCTACCGCGACCCGGTGATCCCGCCCGGCACGCTGTTCGTCAGCATCTCGCAGTCCGGCGAGACCGCCGACACGCTTGCGGCGCTGCGCGGTGCGAAGGCACGCGGGTGTCTGGCGAGCCTGGCGATCTGCAACGTGCCGGAAAGCTCGCTGGTGCGCGAATCGGCGCTGGTGCTGATGACCCGCGCCGGCCGCGAGATCGGTGTGGCCTCGACCAAGGCGTTCACGACCCAGCTGGTGGCGCTGCGCCTGCTCGCGATCGTGCTCGGTCGCCGCCACAGCCTCGACGCGGCAGCCGAGACACAGGCCGTCGCCGAACTCATGCAGCTGCCGGCACGCCTGGAGCAGGCGCTGGCGCTCGATCCGGTCGTCGAGCATCTGGCCGAGACCTTCGGGGCCAAGGCGCACGCGCTGTTCCTCGGGCGCGGCGCGCAGTTCCCGATCGCCCTCGAAGGGGCGCTGAAGCTCAAGGAAATCAGCTATATCCATGCTGAGGCCTACGCCGCCGGCGAACTCAAGCACGGTCCGCTGGCGCTGGTCGATCCGGCGATGCCGGTGATCTGCGTGCTGCCGGACAACGCGCTGCACGAGAAGGTGATCTCGAACCTGCAGGAAGTGCGCGCCCGTGGCGGCGAGCTGTTCCTGTTCGCCGACGAGGCGGTCGATGTGCATCTGGATGGCGACGCCGTGCACGTGCTGCGTATCGCACCGACCCCGGATTCGATCGCCCCGATGGTGTTCACGGTGCCGCTGCAGCTGCTGGCCTACCACGTCGCAGTGCTGCGCGGCACCGATGTCGACCAGCCGCGCAACCTCGCGAAATCGGTGACGGTGGAGTAGGGCGCCGCCGCCCGCCAGGCCGGAATTCCTCCCCCTTTCCCCTCCAGAGAGACCAATGATGGATCTCAGCAACGTCCGCATCGGCCTGATCGGCCTCGGCTACGTCGGCCTGCCGCTGGCCGTCGAGTTCGGCAAGCACTATCCGACCGTCGGTTTCGACATCAAGGCCGATCGTGTCGCCGAGCTGCAGGCCGGCCGCGACAGCACGCTCGAAGTCGAAGCCGAGGAACTCGCGCTTGCCGATCAGCTGAGCTACACGAGCGCGCTCGAAGACATCCGTGCCTGCAACGTCTACATCGTCACGGTGCCGACGCCGATCGACGCCGCCAAACGCCCGGATCTCACGCCGCTCGTGAAGGCCAGCGAGACGCTCGGCAAGGTGCTCAAGCGCGGCGACGTGGTCGTCTATGAATCGACGGTGTATCCGGGCGCGACCGAGGAGGTCTGCGTGCCGATCCTCGAAGCGGTGTCGGGCCTGAAGTTCAACCTCGACTTCTTCGCCGGCTACAGCCCCGAGCGCATCAACCCCGGCGACAAGGAACACCGCGTCACGACCATCAGGAAGGTCACCTCCGGCTCGACGCCCGAGGTTGCCGAGTTCGTCGACCGGCTGTACGGCAGCATCATCGTCGCCGGCACGCACCGCGCGAGCAGCATCAAGGTCGCCGAGGCCGCCAAGGTCATCGAGAACACGCAGCGCGACGTGAACATCGCGCTGATCAACGAACTGGCGCTGATCTTCGGCCGTCTCGGCATCGACACCGAGGAAGTCCTGCTCGCCGCCGGCACCAAGTGGAACTTCCTGCCGTTCCGGCCCGGGCTGGTCGGCGGGCACTGCATCGGCGTCGATCCGTACTACCTGACGCACAAGGCGCAGGAGATCGGCTATCACCCCGAGGTCATCCTCGCCGGCCGGCGCATCAACGACGGCATGGGCGTGCACGTGGCTGAATGCGTGGTCAAGCTGATGACGCAGAAGCGCATGCACGTGGTCGGCTCGCGCGTGCTGGTCATGGGCCTGACCTTCAAGGAAAACTGCCCGGACCTGCGCAACACCCGCGTCACCGACATCATCGCCGAGCTGAAGACCTATCACGCGCACGTCGATGTCTACGATCCATGGGTCTCGGTGGCCGAGGCCGAACACGAGTACGGCATCCATCCGGTCTCGGAGCTGATCGACGGCCAGTACGACGCGATCATCCTTGCCGTCGCGCACAACGAGTTCCGCAAGCTCGGCATCGAGCGCATCCGCGCCCTCGGCAAGCCCGGCGCCGTGCTCTACGACATCAAGTACGTGCTGCCGCGCAGCGCCGTCGACGGCCGGCTCTGAGCTTCGGCCTTCGCCTGCCACCGAAACGCCGCCCGCCCCCGAAGCGGGCGGTTTCGCATCCGTCAGCTCCGGTAAGTCCATGTCAGCGAAGATTCTCTGCGTCGTCGGCGCCCGGCCGAACTTCATGAAGATCGCCCCGATCATGGCCGCGTTCCGTGCCCGGGCCCCGCAACTGGTCGTCAAGCTCGTGCACACCGGCCAGCACTACGACGTGGCGATGAATGACCGCTTCTTCGAGCAGCTCGGCATCCCGACGCCGGACATCTCGCTCGAGGTCGGCTCGGCCTCGCACGCGGTGCAGACCGCCGAAATCATGAAGCGCTTCGAGCCGGTACTGCTTGAGGAACGGCCGGCGGCGGTGCTGGTGGTCGGGGATGTCAACTCGACGATCGCCTGCGCGCTGGTCGCCGCGAAGCTCGGCGTCAGGGTCGTGCACGTCGAGGCCGGGCTGCGCTCGCGCGACCGCACGATGCCCGAGGAGATCAACCGCATCCTGACCGATCAGCTCTCGGACCGCCTGTACACGACCGAGGCCGAGGCGCTCGACAACCTCAGGGCCGAAGGCATCGATGCCGCGCGCGTCTGCTTCGCCGGCAACGTCATGATCGACACGCTGCGCGCCAGCGAGGCGCAAGCCGTACCGGCCGCGCAGACGCTGGCTGCGGCCGCGGATCCGGCTGTGTTCCGGCAGGCTGGCCATGCGCTGCTGACGCTGCACCGACCATCGAACGTCGATGATCCGGTCGTGCTCGCGCGCCTGCTCGGCGTGATCGACGAGGTGAGCCGCGAGCTGCCGGTCGTGTTTCCGGTGCATCCGCGCACGCAGGGCAAGATTCGCGAGGCCGGCCTCGGTGCCGTGCTCGACGGCACGCGCTGGCTGGTGCTGCCGCCGGTCGGCTACTTCGAGATGCTCGGCCTGATGCGCGAGGCGCGGCTGGTGCTGACCGACTCGGGCGGCCTGCAGGAGGAAACCACGGCGCTCGGCGTGCCCTGCCTGACGCTGCGCGAGAACACCGAGCGCCCGATCACGATCGCGCAGGGCACCAACACGCTGGTCGGCACCGACGCCGACGCGATCCGTGCCGCGGTGCGTGAGGTGCTCGCGACCGGCGGCAAGGCCGGGCGCACGCCCGAGCGCTGGGACGGCCATGCCGCCGGGCGCATCGTCGCCGATCTCGCCGAATGGCTCGCTCCGGCCTGACGGCCGCGCCGCCTCCCATCGCCCTTTTGCGGAACCGCAGATCATGAAGATCCTCGTCACCGGCGCCGCCGGCTTCATCGGCTTCCATCTGGCGCAGCGCCTGCTCGCGCGCGGCGATGAAGTCATCGGGCTCGACAACCTCAACGATTACTACGACGTGGCGCTCAAGCGGGCGCGGCTCGCGCAGCTCGAAGCGCAGCCGGGCTTCCGCTTCGTCGGACTCGATCTGGCTGACCGCCCGGGCATCGCCGCATTGTTCGAAGCCGAACGCTTCGCGCGCGTCGTCAACCTCGCCGCGCAGGCCGGCGTGCGCTATTCGCTGAAGAACCCGCACGCCTACGTCGACAGCAACCTGGTCGGCTTCGTCAACATCCTCGAAGGCTGCCGGCACAACGGCGTCGAACACCTCGTCTACGCGTCGAGCAGTTCGGTGTACGGCGCCAATACGGCGATGCCGTTCTCGGTTCATCACAATGTTGATCACCCGGTCAGCCTGTACGCCGCCAGCAAGAAGGCCAACGAGCTGATGGCACACACCTACAGCCACCTGTACGGGCTGCCGACCACCGGCCTGCGCTTCTTCACGGTCTACGGGCCCTGGGGCCGGCCGGACATGGCGCTGTTCCTGTTCACGAAGGCGATCCTCGAAGGCCGGCCGATCGACGTGTTCAACCATGGCCGCATGCAGCGCGACTTCACGTACATCGACGACATCGTCGAAGGCGTCGTGCGCGTGACCGATCGCGTCGCCGCGCCCAATCCGCAGTGGTCGGGGGATGCACCGGACGCCGGCACCAGCTACGCCCCGTACCGGCTCTACAACATCGGCAACAACAACCCGGTCGAGCTGCTGCGCATGATCGAGATCCTCGAGGACTGCCTCGGCCGGCGCGCTGAAAAGAACCTGCTGCCGATCCAGCCCGGCGACGTGCCGGCGACCTACGCCGATGTCGATGATCTCAGCCGCGACGTCGGCTTCGCACCGGCCACGGCGCTGGAGACCGGCATCGC
>NZ_DAOLKE010000151.1:0-8354 GCF_035331805.1 Plasticicumulans sp.
CCGTACACGGCCGTGCCGGGCGCACCGGCGACCGCCGTGGCGCCGGCAACCTGCGTGCCGGCGGCAATCTGCGCGCCGGCGGCAACCTGCGTGCCGGCAGCGGCCGCTGCAGTACCAGTCGTGGTGCCGGCGGAACCGGCCGGCCCGGAGGGCACGGCGGTGAGCGCGACGGTGCCGCCCTGCTCCTGCTGCTGGCGTTCGGCCCAGGCGGCATCGATATCGAAGGCGAGCAGCGCCGCGGCGTTCGGGAAGCGGTCCTCGGGCGCCTTGGCGAGCATCCGATCGAGCAGCGGCTGGAAGCGCGCGAGCGCCGGCGGCAGCGTCGGGATCGGCGCGCTCAGGTGCATCAGCGCCGTCGAGAAGCTGTCGGTGCCGCGATACGGCAGCGCGCCGGTCAGCAGCTCGTAGAACATCACGCCGAGCGAATAGAGGTCGGAGCGGCCGTCGAGGTGGGCGCCGCGCGCCTGCTCGGGACTCATGTAGTTCGGCGTGCCGACCGTGAAGCCGGCCGAGGTGAGCTGCGTGCCGTCGTCGAAGGTCTTGGCGATGCCGAAGTCCGACAGCACGGCGGTGCCGTCGGCGCGGTACAGGATGTTGGCGGGCTTCACATCGCGGTGCACGAGGCCGCGCGCATGGGCGTAGCCAAGCGCCCCGGCGATCTCGCGCATGACGGCCAGCGCCTGCTCGGGCGGCAGGCCTTCGCGGCCGATGCGCTCCTTCAGCGTGCCGCCGTCGACGTACTCCATCGCCATGTAGTAGCGGCTGCCATCGTTGCCGATGTCGTAGATCGCGACGATGTGCGGATGCTGCAGCTTCGCGAGCGTTTTGCCCTCGCGCAGGAAGCGCTTGCAGAACTCTTCGTCGACCGCGAGGGTCGGTGCCATGACCTTCAGCGCGACACGCCGGTCCAGCGAGCGCTGGGTGGCGAGATAGACGGCGGCCATCGCGCCGGCGCCGAGCTCGCCCTCGATGTCATAGCCCGGAATTTCGATGTCCATCCGGTTTGCTGCCCCCCGGCCTGCACAGGGCCGCAGATTTGCGGCGAGGCCGGATTATCGGTGCCGTAACCGCAGCACGCCAGCCGGCATGCCGGCGCATTTGCCCGGACGGCGACGGTGCGGATAATGCCGCCACCCTTGCGCCCGGCGACTTCGCCGGTCGCGCTCACGTCCTCCCGAGGAGATTCCCCTTGAAGAACTTCCTGCTGAACGCCCCGCGCGTCGCCCTGCTCGCCGTCGCCCTCGCCGGCTGCAGCACGTTCTCGTCGTCCGGCGGTTCGGGCAGCAGCACGTCGGCCCCGGCCGCCGAGGTCAAGCCCGAAGTCGCCGAACAGCTCAAGGCGCTGCGCGCCGAGGCCGACAAGGGCAATCCGGCCGCGCAGACGCGGCTCGGTCTGGTCTATGCGCGCGGCGAGGCCGGCGTGCCGGCCGATCTGACGCAGGCCACGCAGTGGTTCCGCAAGGCGTCCGACCAGGGCTTCCCGCCGGCGCAGACCAATCTCGCCGTCGCCTACCTGACCGGTCAGGGCGGCGTCACGCAGGACCCGGCCGAAGCCGCACGGCTGACGCGCGCCGCCGCCGACAAGGGCTGGCCGCCGGCGATGACGCAGCTCGGCTTCATGTACGGCAAGGGCGTCGGCGTGCGTCAGGACTGGAAGGAAGCCGAACGCTGGCTGAAGCTCGCCGCCGACAAGAACGACGACAACGCCAAGCGCCTGCTCGCCGAACTGAAGCAGATGCGCGCGCAGCAGGGCGGCGGCGCACCGGCGCCGGCAGCCCCGCCGAAGAAGAAGTAAGCCCGCCCCCTGCCCTCAGCCGGCCCCGCCCTCCGGGCCGGCTCCGGGCTCCGGCAGGTCGCGCCAGGCGGTATCCGGCGCCGGACAGGCTTCGGCCAGCCGGTCGCGGACGAAGCCCTGCAGCCACACGTCCAGCGGCAGCCCGGCCGCTGCAGCGGCGGCCTGCGCGCGCGCCAGCGTGTCGGCATCGAGTTCGAGGCTCAGGCGTGCCGTCGTCGTTTCCGTGCCCGTTTCCTGCACCGTTGCCGTCATCGCGATTGCTCCTCAGACCGAGGCGCCGTCGTAGTGCGCGACTTCGAGGGCATCGAGGTCGACGCCGTCCAGACAGCGCACGTTGATCGCCAGGCGCTCGACGCCGGCCGGATCGGTGGCCGCGCCGAAGGTGCCGCAGCCGCAGTGCGCGCAGAACTGGTGGCGCACGGTCGCGGAGCCGAAGGTGTAGGTGGCAATGTCGGCTTCCGGCGTCAGCAGCCGCACGTCGCTGCGCGCGACGAACCACAGCAGGTGGCCGCGCCGGCGGCACAGCGAGCAGTTGCATTCGACGACGCGCGTGATGTCGCCGTCGACCTCCCAGGCGATGCGGCCGCAGTGGCACTGGCCGTGGTAGGTGCTCATCGTCCGGTCTCCGTCGGCAGCGCGGACTTGCGCCGTGTCAGACCATAGACCGCACGGCGCGGGCGGGAGGATGCGGGGCTTTGCGAAGCGCCGGCCTCAGGGCGCGCCGAGGGCGCCGATCCACAGCGCCGCGGCGGTCAGCGCCCCGTAGAGATTGGTGGCGAGGATGGTCGTGCGGATCGCCGGAGCCAGCTGCGACGGGGTTTCGGCGTGCTCGGCCAGCGCGCGTGCGACCTGGCGCCACAGCGGTGCCAGCACGAACACCGCGAGCGCCGGCCACGGCAGCGCACCACTGGCGACGGCGAGGCACTGCAGCGCGTAGACCGCGCCGATCAGCGCCGGAAACAGCGCCGCCGCCCGCACCGGCCCGAGGCGCACGACCCAGTGGTGCTTGCCGGCGAGCGCATCGGCGCGCCGGTCCGGGAACTGGTTCACGTACAGGATCGCGGTCACCGCCAGCGCGAAGCCGCTGCCGGCGAGCAGCGCGCTCCAGACGAAACCGCCGCGCACGACGCAGTCGGCCCCGGCCGCGACCAGCGCGTAGCAGAGCGCGACGGCCGGCTCGCCGAGCCCGTGCGCATTCAGCGCCAGCGGCCGCGCCGAATAGCCCCAGCCGAGCACGACGCCGAGGAAGCCGATGCCGAACAGCGCCGGTGCGCCGCGCACGAGCAGCAGCAGGCCGCCGGCGATGGTCAGCGCGAACAGCGCGAGCGCCAGCACGAGCATCGCGCGCTCGCCGAGCACGCCGTTCTGGATCACGCGCGAACCGCCGGTGAACGGATAGATGCGCTCGGTGTTGGCGGCATCGCTGCCGTTGCGCGCATCGGCCCAGTCGTTGATGACGTTGACGGCGGCGTGGCAGATCAGGGCCAGCAGCAGCCCGGCCAGACTGGCTGCGGGCAGGGCATGGCCGTCGCGCACGGCGGTGCCGAGGCCGATCAGGTACGCAAACAGCGTCACCGTCAGGAACGGCAGGCGCACCGCCTGCAGGCAGCGCAGCGCGAGCGGCGTGCCGGCGTCGGCACGGGGTTCGGCGGGAACGGGCGGCATCGGGGGGCATCCGGGAGGCGGGGGCGGAACGCGCCAGTGTACGGGAGCCCGGTGCCGGTTCATGGGGGCGTACACCGCGGTTTCCCGCTGGTTTCCGGCATTTGCACGCCGGATCAGACCCTTCCGCGTCAGGATCGCTATACTGCGCGCCTTTTTTCACAGCCGCCGGCTTACGCCCTCATGACCGATCAGCCCATCCGCATCCGCCGCGCCCTCGTCAGCGTCTCCGACAAGACCGGTATCGTCGACTTCGCCCGCGAACTCGCCGGTTTCGGCGTCGAAATCCTCTCCACCGGCGGCACCGCGAAGCTGCTCGCCGAATCCGGCGTGCCGGTGGTCGAGGTCTCCGACTACACCGGCTTCCCGGAGATGATGGACGGCCGCGTCAAGACGCTGCACCCGAAGGTGCACGGCGGCCTGCTCGGCCGGCGCGGCGTCGATGAGGACGTGATGGCCGAGCACGGCATCCCGCCGATCGACATGGTGGTCGTCAACCTCTACCCGTTCGCGCAGACGGTCGCGAAACCCGGCTGCACGCTGGAGGACGCGATCGAGAACATCGACATCGGCGGCCCGACCATGCTGCGCTCGGCGGCCAAGAACCACGCCGGCGTCACCGTCGTCGTCGATGCCGCCGACTACGGCCGCGTGCTCGATGAACTCAAGACCCAGGACGGCGCGATCGGCCACGCGCTGCGCTTCGACCTCGCGGTCAAGACCTTCGAGCACACCGCGCGCTACGACGGCATGATCGCCAACTACCTCGGCGCGATGATCGAGCACGGCCGCCCCGAAGGCTTGCCGCGCACCTTCAACGTGCAGTTCCGCAAGGCGCAGGAGATGCGCTACGGCGAGAACCCGCACCAGCACGCTGCCTTCTATGTCGGCCACCACCCCGAGCCGGGTTCGATCAGCTCGGCGCGCCAGCTGCAGGGCAAGGAACTCTCGTACAACAACATCGCCGACACCGATGCCGCGCTCGAATGCGTGAAGCAGTTCGACGCGCCGGCCTGCGTGATCGTCAAGCACGCCAACCCCTGCGGCGTCGCGGTCGGTGCGACGATCCTCGAAGCCTACGAACGCGCCTATGCGACCGACCCCGAATCGGCGTTCGGCGGCATCATCGCCTTCAACCGCGAACTCGACGCCGCGACCGCGCAGGCCATCGTCGGCCGCCAGTTCGTCGAGGTCATCATCGCGCCGGCCGTGTCCGCCGAAGCGCTGGCGGTCACGCAGGCGAAGCAGAACGTGCGCGTGCTCGACTGCGGCGCGTGGACGGTCACGGCCGTGCCGCGCCTCGACTACAAGCGCGTGACCGGCGGCCTGCTGGTGCAGGATGCCGACCTCGAACTGCACGGCGAGCTGAAGATCGTCACGCAGCGCGCACCGAGCGACGCCGAGATGCAGGATCTGCTGTTCACGTGGCGGGTCGCGAAGTTCGTGAAGTCCAATGCCATCGTCTACGGCAAGGACAACGCCACGATCGGCGTCGGTGCCGGCCAGATGAGCCGCATCAACAGCGCGCGCATCGCCGCGATCAAGGCCGAGCACGCCGGCCTGCCGGTCGCCGGCTCGGTGATGGCCTCCGACGCCTTCTTCCCGTTCCGCGACGGCCTCGATGCGGCCGCGAAGGCCGGCATCCGCGCCGTGATCCAGCCCGGCGGCTCGATGCGCGACGCCGAAGTCATCGCCGCCGCCGACGAGCACGGCATGGCCATGGTGTTCACCGGCATGCGCCACTTCCGGCACTGATGACCGGCCGGGGCGTCGCGGCATAGGCTAGGCCGCGACGCCGCCCCGACGAGGACCGCTCCGATGCTCGATTCGCTGACGATCCGGAATTTCCGGCTGTTCGAGGATCTGACGATCGAGCGGCTCGGGCGGGTGAATCTGATCGTCGGCAAGAACAATTCGGGCAAGAGCTGCCTGCTGGAAGCCATTGAACTGCTGGTCAGCGGTTTCAGTCCGCAGGTGGTCTTCGGCATCCTGGAGCGGCGCAGCGAATATCAGGCGCCGCTGACTTCCTCGCGCCCGGAACGTCTGGCGCCGGCCCGCAACAGCGACCCGCATCCGGTTTCAAACCTGTTTTTCGGTCGCAGCCTCGAACACACTTCGATCCGGCTGCAGGCGGATGCCGGGAAAAACCGCATCGACCTGCGCGTCGATGCCGCGTATTACGCGGACAATGATCGCCATCGCCCCGAATATCTCGGCCCGCAGCCCGTGATCGGCGCGGCCAATCGCCGTTTCCTGCAGATTCATCGCCTTGCGGACGGCAATGAATCACCACGGCCCCTGCTGCCCCTCGATCTCGACCTCGCCGAAGCCGTCAGCCATCTGGGCACCTCCGGCGGACCGGCGATCGTGCAGGTGTCCGCCACCGGGCTGTCCGGCGACGATATCGGGCGTTACTGGAATGCACTTGCGCTGCAGCCGCTGCAGCGTCGGGTGGTTGCGGCCCTGACGGCGGTCTTCCCGGAAATCCTCGATGTGACGGTCAACTACGATCCGGACCTCGGGGAATACCTCATCCGGGTGCGACTCGCCGACGGCGGCATCACCACGGTCAATTCGCTGGGTGACGGCGTACGCCGGCTGTTCGGCCTGCTGCTGGCCGTGACTGCAGCCCGCAACGGATTCCTGCTGATCGACGAAATCGAGATCGGCCTGCACTGGTCGGTACAGCAGGCGCTGTGGCAGTCGCTGTTCACCTTTGCCGAAGACCTGGACGTGCAGGTATTTGCGACGACCCACAGTGAAGATACGGTTTCGGCGTTTGCATCGGTCTGGAGCGGGCACGAAGATGCCGGTGCCTTTCACCGCCTGCAGCAGCATCCAAAAACCAGAAAGGCCACGATTCACACGTATGAACTGGAAACGCTGTCCGGTTCGCTCGAAACCGACAGCGAGGTGCGCTGAATGACGCGCTGGCAAGACGAGCGGAGCAAAAGGAACTGGCTGCGCCAGGGAGATGCCACGAAGATACTGCTGGTCGAAGGTCAGGATGATGCACATTCGATCATCGCCCTCTGCGAAGCGCACGACCTGGCCGACGGGCTGTTTTCATTCTTCGTCTGCGACAGCGTTTCGAAGGCGCTTGCCAAGCTGGACTTCCTGATCTCCGACGCCGAACCAAGAACCGCTGTCGGCATCGTCGTCGATGCCGATGAGGCCGGCACGGCAGCACGGTGGGACGCCATCCGCAGCAAGCCGGAAATCCGCCGCCATTACTCTCTGCCGCCTGCTCCGGATGCAGAGGGCACGATTGTTCCGGGCACGGACGTATTGCCAGCGCTCGGCATCTGGCTGATGCCCGACAACGCCAGTCCCGGCATGCTCGAAGACTTCCTGCTGCATCTGGCACACCCGGACGGCATCGCCGCCGCCCGCGATACCGTGGCCGGCGTGCGCGGCCAGCCCTGGGCACCGTTTCGCGACGTGCATCACAGCAAGGCCGTCATCCATACCTGGCTCGCGTGGCAGGACGAACCGGGCAAGCCGCTCGGCCAGTCGATCACCAGCCACGCGCTGCGTCCGCATACTCCCATCGCCCTTTCCTTCACCGACTGGCTCAAGAGGCTCTTCAACGCATGAACGTCCTGATCATCGGCGGCGGTGGCCGCGAGCACGCGCTGGCCTGGAAGGTCGCGCAGAGCGGTCGCGTCAAGAACGTGTTCGTCGCGCCCGGCAACGCCGGCACCGCACACGAGGCCAAGTGCACGAACGTGCCGGTCGCGGCCGACGACGTGGCCGGGCTGCTGGCCTTCGCGCGCGACAACCACGCCGGCCTCACCATCGTCGGCCCCGAAGCACCGCTGGTGCTCGGCATCGTCGATGCCTTCCGGGCCGCCGGCCTCAAGTGCTTCGGCCCGACGCAGGGCGCCGCCCAGCTCGAAGGCTCGAAGGCGTTCACGAAGGACTTCCTCGCCCGCCACAACATCCCGACCGCCGCCTACGGCGTGTTCACCGAACTCGAACCGGCACTTGCGTACCTGCGCGAGCGCGGCGCGCCGATCGTCGTCAAGGCCGACGGGCTCGCCGCCGGCAAGGGCGTGATCGTCGCGCAGACGCTTGAAGTCGCCGAGGCCGCCGTGCACGACATGCTCGCCGGCAACGCCTTCGGCAGCGCCGGCAGCCGCGTGGTCATCGAGGAATTCCTGAGCGGCGAGGAAGCGAGCTTCATCGTCATGGTCGACGGCGAGCACGTGCTGCCGATGGCCACCAGCCAGGACCACAAGGCGCGCGACAACGGCGACCAGGGGCCGAACACCGGCGGCATGGGCGCGTACTCGCCGGCCCCGGTGGTGACGCCGGCGGTGTTCGACCGGGCGATGAGCGAGGTCATCCTGCCGACCGTGCGCGGCATGGCCGCCGAAGGCCATCCGTACACCGGCTTCCTGTACGCCGGCCTGATGATCGCCGCCGACGGCACGCCGAAGGTGCTCGAATACAACTGCCGCTTCGGCGATCCGGAAACGCAGCCGATCCTGATGCGGCTGCGCTCCGACCTCGTCGACCTCTGCGAAACCGCGCTGGCCGGGCAGCTCCACGAAGTCGACACCGAATGGGACCCGCGCCCGGCGGTCGGCGTGGTCATGGCCGCCGGCGGCTACCCGGACGCCTACCGCAAGGGCGATGCGATCCTCGGCCTGCCCGAGTCCGAAATCGAGGACGCCAAGTTCTTCCACGCCGGCACGACACTCGCCGACGACGGCCGGGCAGTCACGAGCGGCGGCCGCGTGCTGTGCGCAACCGCCCTCGGCGACACGGTCGCCGACGCCCAGACCGCCGCCTACAACCTCGCCAAGCGCGTGTACTGGGACGGCGTCTACTACCGCACCGACATCGGCTGGCGGGCGATCGCGCGGGAGCGCAAGAAGGGGGGCGGGAGGAA
>NZ_DAOLKE010000152.1:0-8295 GCF_035331805.1 Plasticicumulans sp.
ATCGGCACGCTGCTGCGGCCGCAGGCCGGGCCGGTGGCGGCGCGCAAGCAGTGGCTGGCCGTGCAGCTGCAGGTGCGCGGCTGGCTGCACCTCGATGCCGGCGCCGTGCAGGCGCTGAAGCTCGGCGGACGTTCGCTGCTCGCGGTCGGCGTGCGCGGCGTCGAGGGCGAGTTCCAGCGCGGCGAGCTGGTTGCCTGCGTCGGCCCGGATGGCGTCGAGGTCGCGCGCGGCCTGGTCAATTACGACGCGTCGGAATCGGTGCGCATCATGGGCAAGCCGACCGAGGCGATCGAATCGGTGCTCGGCTACGTCGATGCACCGGCACTGATCCATCGCGACGATCTGGTGCTGGTCTGACGCAGATGGTCTGACGCCGGCACTGCCCGCTGCCGCAGGGCGGCGGGCGATCCGGTCCGCCGGAATCGAGGCATGAAAATCGAGGCATGAAAAAAGCCGGGTCGCCCCGGCTTTTTCGGTGTGGCGGCAGGCGTGTGCTTACGCCATCGCCTTGATGTGCGCGGACAGGCGGCTCTTGTGGCGGGCGGCCTTGTTCACGTGGATCAGGCCCTTGCGGGCGGTGCTGTCGATCACGGAGGTCGCCGAGCGGAACGCGGCTTCGGCCTGCGACTTGTCACCGGCACGGATCGCGGCGATGACCTTCTTGACGTAGGTACGGAAGCGCGAACGCAGGCTGGCGTTGTGCTGGCGGGCCTTCTCCGCCTGGCGGACGCGCTTCTTGGCTTGGGCAGTATTGGCCACTGTCGGGGCTCCTGGAATTCGTGTGATGCAGTCGATGCAGTGCTGCGAGGCTGCGGACGCCCGGGCAGTGGCGGCCGACGCTGGAAAAGGCGCGAATTGTCCGCGTCCGGCGGGCCGCTGTCAATGCTGCAGGCGCGCTGGCGAGGGCTGCGCACGCTGCTTATGATCCGCGCTCCCGCGGGCCGGGGCCCGGAAAAAGAAATCCTGAAAAGAAATCCTTACATGAGCAGCAAGTCCCTGATGCGGTCCACCGGCGTGGTCAGCGCGCTGACCTTCCTGTCGCGCCTGCTCGGCTTCGTGCGCGACATGGTCTACGCCGGCCTGTTCGGCGCCGGTGCCGGCATGGATGCCTTCAACGTCGCCTTCCGCATTCCGAACCTGTTCCGGCGGCTGGTCGGCGAGGGCGCCTTCTCGCAGGCCTTCGTGCCGGTGTTCTCGCAGTACCGCACGCAGCGCAGCCCCGAGGAGCTGCGCCTGCTGGTCGATCAGGTGGCCGGCACGCTCGGGACCGTGCTGCTCGCGCTGACCGCCTTCGGCATGATCGGCGCGCCGCTGCTGGTCTGGGCGTTCGCGAGCGGCTACGGCGATGAGCCGTACAAGTTCGCGCTGACCGAGCAGATGCTGCGCATCACGTTCCCGTACGTGCTCTGCATCTGCCTGACCGCGTTCGCCGGCGGCATCCTCAACAGCTGCGGGCACTTCGCGGTGCCGGCGGTGACGCCGGTGCTGCTGAACGTGACGATGATCGCCGCGGCGCTGCTGGCGGCGCCGCACTTCGCCGAGCCGGCGCTGGCGCTCGCCTGGGGCGTGGCGCTTGCCGGCGTGCTGCAGCTGCTGTTCCAGTGGCCGGCGCTGAAGCGCATCGGGCTGGTGCCGCGCCCGCGGCTGGCCTGGCGTGCCGAGGGCGTGCGCCGGATCATGATGCTGATGGTGCCGGCGCTGATCGGGTCGAGTGCCGCGCAGATCAACCTGCTGATCAACACCCAGCTCGCCTCGACGCTGCCGACCGGCAGCGTGTCGTGGCTGTACTACTCGGACCGGCTGGTCGAGTTCACGCTCGGCATCTTCGGTGCGGCGCTCGGCACCGTGATCCTGCCGAAGCTGTCGCGCCAGCACGCCGCGGCCGAAGGCGAGGGCTTCGCGCACACCCTCGACTGGGGGCTGCGCTGGTCGCTGCTGATCGGCACCCCCGCGACCGTCGCGCTCGCGATCCTCGCCGGTCCGCTGCTCGCCACCTTGTTCATGCGCGGCGAGTTCACGGCGACCGATGTCGAGATGACCACGCGCAGCCTGATGACCTACGGCAGCGGCCTGGTCGCCTACATGCTGGTCAAGGTGCTGGCGCCCGGCTTCTACGCGCGTCAGGACACGAAGACCCCGGTGCGTTTCGGCCTGATCTCGATCGGCGCCAACATCGGCTTCCAGATGCTGCTGATCGCGCCGCTCGCGCACGCAGGCCTTGCGCTGTCGACGGCACTTGCCGCCTTCGTCAACGTCGCGCTGCTGTACTGGCAGCTGCGCCGCGACGGCGTCTACCGGCCGCGGCCCGGCTGGCCGGCGTTCTGGCTGCGCATGCTCGCGGCCAACGCGGCGATGGCGGGCTTTCTGGTCTGGGCGGCCGGCGATCTCTCGGGCTGGATCGCCGCCGACACGCTGACGCGCGTGCTCCGGCTCGCGTGGATCGTGCCGGCCGGGGCCGGCGTCTACGCGGCGGTGGCGCTCGGGCTCGGCGTGCGGCTGTCGCAGCTGCGCGCGCCGGCCTGATGGCGCGGGCCGGCATGACAAGCCCGGGCGCTTCCTTATAATCGCTCGCTTGCTTTTTCAGCGGCGCGACGCGCCCGGAGCAGCCCGGCACCCGGCATGGAACTGATACGCGGCACGCACAATCTGCGCCCCCGACACCGCGGCTGCGTCGCGACCATCGGCAATTTCGACGGCGTACACCTCGGCCACCGCGCGGTGCTCGACCAGCTGCACGCGCGTGCCGATGCGCTCGGCCTGCCGGCGGTGGTGATCACCTTCGAGCCCTACCCGCAGGAATACTTCGCGCGCAGCCAGCCGCCGGCGCGGCTGACGCGGCTGCGCGAGAAGCTGGTCGCGCTCGAAGCCGCCGGCGTGCAGCGCGTGCTGGTGCTGGCCTTCAATGCCCGGCTCGCGGCGATGCGCGCCGGCGATTTCGTGCAGCACCTGCTGGTCGACGGTCTCGGCGTGCGCTTCCTCGTGGTCGGCGATGACTTCCGCTTCGGCCACGGCCGCGAGGGCGACTACGCGCTGCTCGAACGCTGCGGTGCGGCGGCCGGTTTCGAGGTCGCGCACACCGCCACGCACCTGATCGACGGCGTGCGCGTCAGCAGCACGCGCATCCGTGAGAGGCTGGCGGCCGGTGAGCTCGCCGAGGCCGCGCGCCTGCTCGGGCGGCCGTACGCGGTGCACGGGCGCGTCGCGCATGGCCAGCAGCTCGGCCGCACCATCGGTTTTCCGACCGCCAACGTGCACTTGCGCCGGCGCGCGACGCCGCTCGGCGGGGTCTACGCCGTGGTGCTGCGCAGCCCCGGCCTGCCGCCGCTCGCCGGGGTCGCCAACCTCGGCCGCCGGCCGACGGTCGGCGGCACGCGCGAGCAGCTCGAAGTCCACTGCTTCGATTTCGACGGCGACCTGTACCGGCGGCGCGTGCAGGTCGAGTTCCGCGAGCGGCTGCGCCCCGAACAGCGCTTTCCGTCGCTGGACGAACTGAAGCTCCAGATTGCCCGGGACGCCGAGGCCGCGCGTGCGCATTTCCGCGCCCGGCCGGCGGACTGAACTCCGACTGCATGGCGCCGCAAGCGGCGCGAGGTGAGCATGGCCGATTACAAGGACACCCTGAACCTGCCCGACACGGCCTTCCTGATGAAGGGCAACCTGCCGCAGCGCGAGCCCGAGCAGCTTGCGCGCTGGGCAGGGATGAACCTCTACGCGCAGCAGCGCCTCGCCTGCGCCGGCCGCCCGAAGTTCGTGCTGCACGACGGTCCGCCGTATGCGAACGGCGACATCCACATCGGCCACGCCGTCAACAAGGTGCTGAAGGACATCATCGTCAAGTCGCGCACGCTCGCCGGCTTCGATGCCCCCTACGTGCCGGGCTGGGACTGCCACGGCCTGCCGATCGAGCACGCCGTCGAGAAGAAGGTCGGCAAGGTCGGCGTCAAGGTCGATGCCCGCAGCTTCCGCCAGCAGTGCCGCACCTTCGCGCACGGCCAGGTCGATCGCCAGCGCGAGGACTTCATCCGCCTCGGCGTGCTCGGCGACTGGCAGCACCCGTACCTGACCATGGACTTCCGCACCGAGGCCGACATCGTGCGTTCGCTCGGGCGCATCATCGGCAACGGTCACCTGCTGCGCGGCTCGAAGCCGGTGTACTGGTGCCTCGACTGCGGCTCGGCGCTCGCCGAGGCCGAGGTCGAGTACGAGGACAAGGATTCGCTGGCCATCGACGTGCGCTTCCCGGTGGTCGAGGCCGCGAGCGTGTTCGCGCGCCTGCACCACGCCGAGGGCGGTGACGGCAAGGGGCCGCTGTCGGTCGTGATCTGGACGACGACGCCGTGGACGCTGCCGGCCAACCGCGCCGTGACGCTCGGGGCCGAACTCGAATACGTGGTGGTGCAGGCCGAGACCGCGCAGGGCAGCGAACGCCTGCTGCTCGCCGAGGGCCTGCTCAAGGACTGCATGCTGCGCTGGGGCGTCGAGCGCTATCAGGTGCTCGCCTACGGCAAGGGCGCGGACCTCGAAGGGCTGAAGCTCGCGCACCCGTTCTATGAGCGCGAGGTGCCGGTGATCCTCGGCGAGCACGTCACGCTCGAAGCCGGTACCGGCTGCGTGCACACGGCGCCGGCGCACGGCCAGGACGACTACGTCGTCAGCAGCCGCTACGGCCTGCGCATCGACGACAACCCGGTCGGCCCGGACGGCCGCTTCCTGCCCGAAACCCCGCTGTTCGGCGGCCTGCACGTGCACGGCGCCAACGAGCGCATCCTCGACGTGCTCAAGGGCCACGCCCGGCTCGTGCATGCCGAAAAGCTGCGCCACAGCTACCCGCACTGCTGGCGGCACAAGACGCCGATCATCTTCCGCGCCACGCCGCAGTGGTTCATCTCGATGGAGCAGGCCGGCCTGCGCGCACAGGCGCTTGCCGCCGTCGAACAACTGCGCTTCACGCCCGACTGGGGCCGGGCGCGCCTCGAAGGCATGATCGCCAACCGCCCGGACTGGTGCATCTCGCGCCAGCGCTACTGGGGCGTGCCGATCGTGCTGTTCACGCACCGGCGCAGCGGCGAGCTGCATCCGCGCTGGGCCGAACTGATCGAGCAGGTGGCACTGAAGATCGAGCAGGAGGGCATCGACGGCTGGTTTTCGAGCACGGCCGAGGACTGGCTCGGTCCCGAGGCCGCCGACTACGAGAAGGTCACCGACACGCTCGATGTCTGGTACGACTCCGGCACGACGCACGCCTCGGTGCTGGAGCGCCGCCCCGAACTCGGCTTCCCGGCCGATCTGTACCTCGAAGGCTCGGACCAGCACCGCGGCTGGTTCCAGTCCTCGCTGCTCGCCTCGGTGGCGATGCGCGGCGTGGCGCCGTACAAGGGCCTGCTGACGCACGGCTTCACGGTCGACCAGCAGGGCCGCAAGATGTCGAAGTCGCTCGGCAACGTCATCGCCCCGCAGGAGGTCATCAAGGAACTCGGCGCCGACGTGCTCAGGCTCTGGGTCGCCGCCACCGACTACCGCGGCGAGATGACGGTCTCGAAGGAAATCCTGCGGCGCATGGCCGATTCGTACCGGCGCATCCGCAACACCGCGCGCTTCCTGCTCGCCAACCTCAACGGCTTCGATCCGGCGCGCGATGCCGTCGAGCCGGCGCGCATGCTGCCGCTCGATCGCTGGGTCGTCGACCGCGCCGCCCGGCTGCAGGCCGAGGTCTGCTCGGCCTATGACGACTACCTGTTCCACGTCATCTACCAGAAGGTCCACAACTTCTGCTCGGTGGACCTCGGCAGCTTCTACCTCGACGTGATCAAGGACCGTCAGTACACCGGCGCCCGCGACGGCCTGCCGCGGCGCTCGGCGCAGACCGCGCTGTACCACGTGCTCGAAGCCCTGGTGCGCTGGATCGCGCCGATCTGTTCGTTCACGGCCGAGGAAATCTGGAAGCACATGCCCGGTGCGCGCGCCGAGAGCATTTTCCTCGACACCACCTGGTACCCGGGCCTGTTCACGCTCGATGCCGACGATGCCTTCGGTGCCGACTACTGGGCGCGGCTGATCGACGTGCGCGGCGCGGTCAGCAAGGCGATCGAGGACCTGCGCAAGGGCGGCGGCATCGGCGGCTCGCTGGAGGCCGAGGTCGACCTGTACGCCGACGAAAGCCTGCGCACCGATCTCGCCCGCCTGCACGACGAACTGCGCTTCGTGCTGATCACCTCGCAGGCGCGCGTGCATCCGCTCGATCAGGCACCCGGCTCCGCCGTGCTCGCCCCGGACGGCCGGCTGGCGCTGGTCGTCGCGCGCAGCGAGGCGCAGAAGTGCGTGCGCTGCTGGCACCTGCGCCCCGATGTCGGCACGCATGCCGCGCACCCGCAGCTCTGCGGGCGCTGCATCGAGAACGTCGATCAGGCTGGCGCAGGCGGCGAACGCCGGCTGTACGCCTGATGGCGCGCTGGCTTTGGCTGAGCGTGGCCGTGCTCGCGCTCGATCAGATCAGCAAGTACGCCGCCGAGACCCTGCTGCTGCTGCACCGGCCGGTGCCGGTGCTGCCGCCGGTGCTCGACTTCATGCTCGCCTACAACACCGGCGCGGCGTTCAGCTTCCTCGCCGGAGCCGGCGGCTGGCAGCGCTGGTTCTTCATCGTGCTGGCCGGCGCGGTGTCGGTGGCGCTGACGGTCTGGATCGTGCGCCTGCATGCGCATGAGCGGCGGCTGGCCGTGGCGCTGGCGCTGGTGCTCGGCGGTGCGGTCGGCAACCTCGTCGACCGCGCGCTGTGGGGCCACGTCATCGACTTCATCCTCGTGCATTTCGGCGACTGGCCGTTCCCGGCCTTCAACCTCGCCGATTCGGCGATCACCGTCGGCGCGGCCCTGCTCGTGCTCGACAGCCTGTTCCCGCACCGGGCGCCCGACGCCTGAGGAGTCCCCGCCATGCAGATCCGCCTCGCCAATCCGCGTGGTTTCTGTGCCGGCGTCGACCGCGCCATCGAGATCGTCGAGCGCGCGCTCGACCTGTTCGGCGCGCCGATCTACGTGCGTCACGAGATCGTCCACAACCGCTACATCTGCGACAAGCTGCGGGCCGAAGGCGCGATCTTCATCGAGGATCTGGCCGAGGTTCCGGACGGCTCGACGCTGATCTTCTCGGCGCACGGCGTCTCGCGCGCGATCCACGACGAGGCCGCCCGCCGCGGCCTCAAGGTGTTCGACGCCACCTGCCCGCTGGTCACCAAGGTGCACATGGAGGTCGTGCGCTACGCCAAGCAGGGCATCGGCGTCGTGCTGATCGGCCACGCCGGTCACCCCGAGGTCGAGGGCACGATGGGCCATTACGACCGGTCGGCCGGCGGCGCCATCCATCTGGTCGAGACCGTCGCCGACGTGGCGCGCCTCACGGTTGCCGATCCGCAGCGCCTGGCCTTCGTCACGCAGACCACGCTGTCGGTCGACGACACGGTCGGCATCATCGATGCGCTGCGCGCGCGCTTCCCGGCCATCCACGGCCCGCGCAAGGACGACATCTGCTACGCGACCCAGAACCGTCAGGACGCGGTCAAGGAACTCGCCGCCGACTGCGACGTGGTGCTGGTGGTCGGTTCGCCGAACAGCTCGAACTCCAACCGCCTGCGCGAGATCGCGCAGAAGCTCGACGTGCCGGCCTATCTGATCGATGCCGCCGAGGACATCGATCCGGACTGGCTCGCCGGCAGGCAGCGCGTCGGCGTCACGGCCGGCGCCTCGGCGCCCGACGTGCTGGTGCAGCGCGTGCTGCAGCGCCTGCGCGACGAATGCGGCGCCGAGGTGCAGCCCGACGATGGCGGCATCAAGGAGAACGTCGTGTTCGCGCTGCCGCGGGATTTGCGCCGCGCCTGAGCATCCTGCGCAGCTGCCACAGCAAAAAAACGCCGGCAGTTCGCCGGCGTTTTCATGTGGGCTACAGGCTTTGCCGTTACTGCCAGCAACCGGAGGTCGTCGGCGTACGTGCGCCGGTCTGGTCGACGGTCAGGCTGCCGCAGGTATCGCTGGCCTGCGGGCTGCCAGGCTTCGGAGTCGCGGTCAGCGTGAAGGTGAGGTTCGCACAGGTGCCGGCGATCGTGTAATAGACGCGGGTATCGGTGCCGCAACTGGCCGAGGCGACCTCACGCGGCAGGCACTGTACCGGCAGCGTCGGACAGTCGGCAGTACCGGCCGTAGCCGTATAGCGGAAGTTCGTCGAGTAATAGCGCTCCATGAAGCCGGCATTCTCCAGCAGGGCCGCCTTGGCATCGCCGCGGCGGCTCTTGCGCACGCTGTCCTGATA
>NZ_DAOLKE010000153.1:0-8253 GCF_035331805.1 Plasticicumulans sp.
CCCTGTACCGGGGCTTTTTTATGCACGGCTTTCCGGGCGCTCTTGAAACCGCTGCCGCAGCGCCGCATTTCGACGGTTCGTGTGCTGCCGCCTCACCCGCGCGGCAGCCGCTTCGTCATCAGGGCAGCTCCGGAGGCCACTTCGATGGAACAGTTTCGCGGCACCACGATCCTCGCGGTGCGCCGCAACGGCCGCATCGCCATCGGCGGTGACGGTCAGGTCACGCTCGGCAACACGGTCATGAAGGGCAACGCCCGCAAGGTGCGCCGGCTCTATCAGGGCAAGGTGGTGGCCGGTTTCGCCGGCGGTACGGCCGATGCCTTCACGCTGTTCGAACGCTTCGAGGGCAAGCTCGAAAAGCACGGCGGCAACCTGACGCGGGCCGCCGTCGAACTCGCCAAGGACTGGCGTACCGATCGCATGCTGCGCCGGCTGGAAGCGCTGATGATCGTCGCCGATGCCAGCGCGATGCTGGTGATTTCCGGCAACGGTGATGTCATCGATCCCGAGCACGATCTGGCGGCGATCGGCTCCGGCGGGGCCTTCGCGCAGGCGGCGGCGCGGGCGCTGCTCGCGCACTCGGAACTCGATGCGCGCGGCGTCGTCGAGGCGGCGCTGAACATCGCCGCCGAGATCTGCATCTACACGAACCCGCACCTGACGATCGAAGAGCTGTGAGCCGGCCCGGATCCCCGACATGACCGAAATGACGCCCCGAGAAATCGTCCAGGAACTGGACCGCCACATCGTCGGCCAGGCGGCCGCCAAGCGTGCCGTCGCGATCGCGCTGCGCAACCGCTGGCGGCGCATGCAGATCACCGGTCCGCTGCGCGCCGAGATCACGCCGAAGAACATCCTGATGATCGGCCCGACCGGGGTCGGCAAGACCGAGATCGCCCGCCGCCTCGCCGCCCTTGCGCGTGCCCCGTTCATCAAGGTCGAGGCCACCAAGTTCACCGAGGTCGGCTACGTCGGCCGTGACGTGGAAACCATCATCCGCGATCTCGTCGATGCGGCGATGAAGCTCGCGCGCGAGGATGCGACGCGCAAGGTGCGCGTGCGCGCCGAGGAGAACGCCATCGAGCGCGTGCTCGACGCGCTGCTGCCGCGCCCGCGCCCGGCGGCGACCGGCGGCTTCTTCAGCAACGAACCGGCCGAGCCGCCGCCGTCCGAGAACACCGCCACGCGCCAGAAGATGCGCGAGAAGCTCCTGCGCGGCGAACTCGACGAGCGCGAGATCGAGATCGAGCTCGCCGCCAGCGCCCCCGGCGTCGAGATCATGGCGCCGCCCGGCATGGAGGAAATGACGAACCAGCTGCAGAGCCTGTTCCAGAACCTCGCGCAGAACCGCACGCGCGCGCGCAAGCTGCGCATCCGCGAGGCGCTGAAGCTGCTGCAGGAAGAAGAAGCCGCGCGGCTCGTCAACCCCGATGATCTCAAGCATCAGGCGCTGGAGGCCGTCGAGCAGAACGGCATCGTGTTCATCGACGAGATCGACAAGGTCTGCCGGCGCGGCGAATACAGCGGCGCCGACGTGTCGCGCGAAGGCGTGCAGCGTGACCTGCTGCCGCTGGTCGAAGGCTGCACGGTGTCGACCAAGTACGGAGCCGTGAAGACCGACCACATCCTGTTCATCGCCTCGGGCGCCTTCCATCTGGCCAAGCCCTCGGATCTGGTGCCGGAGCTGCAGGGCCGCCTGCCGATCCGCGTCGAACTCGATGCCCTGAGCGCGCAGGACTTCGTGCGCATCCTGACCGAGCCGCACGCCTCGCTGACCGAGCAGTACAAGGCCCTGCTCGCGACCGAGGGCTTCGGCGTCACCTTCGCGCCCGACGCCGTGCAGCGCCTCGCCGAGATTGCCCACAGCGTCAACGAGCGCACCGAGAACATCGGCGCGCGCCGGCTGCACACCGTGCTCGAACGGCTGCTGGAGGATGTCTCGTTCGAAGCCGCGGACCGCGACGGCCAGACGCTGCTCATCGACGCGGCCTACGTCGATGCGCACCTCGGCCAGCTGGTGCAGGACGAGGATCTCAGCCGCTTCATCCTCTGACGCATGGCGCGATCCGGAGCCCGGCGGGCGCTTATAGTGGGCGCCCGCTGCCGTTTCCGGATGCCGCCACCGATGCCCGTCCCGACTGTCCCTTGCCCTGTCCGCCGGGTCCGCGCCCGTGCGGTGCTTGTCCCCGCCCTCGCGCTCGCCCTGCTCGGCGGCTGCACGATCCCGCTGCCGGCCTGGCTCGGTGGCGGTGGCGGCGGACCGCCGTCACCGGCGAAGCCGGCGGCCGGGGTGGTGGCACCGCTGTCGATCGACGATGCCGGCCTGCTCGCGACGCGCGAGCGGCGGCTCGAACTGGGGCTGCGGCTGTCGAGCCGTTCGGGCGAGACGCAGTGGGTGTCGGTGCGTTTCCAGACGCCCGACGGCCAGGACTGCGTGAGCCTGAAGGAACTGCCGGCGCAGGGCCGGCTGCTGTTCACCTGTGCGCAGGCGCGGCTCGTCGCCGAACTCGATTACCCGGTCACGATCGAGAGCTGGCGTGACGCCGGCCTGCAGAGCGCCTTCGCGCCGATCCGCACGACGCTGCGCTTCACGCGCAACGATCTGGTCGCCGCCGGCGTGCGCTGACGGGCGCGCGTGCTCAGACGACCGGCGTCACCGGCTGCGTGACCGTGCCGGTGTCGGCGTCGACGCGCACGACGACGAGGCTGACGTTGTCGGGCGCGCCGCGCAGCAGCGCCAGATTGACGAGTTCACGGGTGGCCTCCGCCGGCCGGCGGGTGGCGAGCACCTGCGCGATCTCGTCGTCGCTGACGACCTTGCTCAGGCCGTCGGTGCAGAGCAGCAGCACGTCGCCGGGGCGGGTGATCACCGGGTGAGCATCGACCTCCAGCGTCTCGTGGGCACCGACGGCGCGCGTGACGACGTTGCCCATCGGGTGGCGCTGGGCTTCCTCCGGGCTCAGGGCGCCGGCATCGACGAGTTCCTGAACGTAGCTGTGATCGCGCGTCAGCTGTTCAAGCCTCGGCCGGCGGAAGCGGTACAGGCGGCTGTCACCGGCCCACAGACAGGCCAGTTCGTCAGCGGCGGCGACCAGCACCGCGACCGTCGCGCCGATGGTCTCGCGCTCGCGGCGTGCGGCTTCCTGACGCAGCAGCTCGTTGATGTGCTGCAAGCTGGTCTGTACCGAGCGGACATAGACGCTGATCGTCGGCGCCGGCGGCAGGCGCGACAGCGTCTGCACGATGGTCCGGGACGCGAAATCGCCGGCCGCGTGACCGCCCATGCCATCGGCCACGGCCCACATGCCGCGGCCCGACTGGTCGAGCACGGCATCCTCGTTGACCTTGCGGACCATGCCTACGTGCGTGACGGCGCTCGATTCGAAGCGCAAGGGGTGATCGCCGAGCATCGCGCTGTCCCCGGTGTCGTCGGTGCGACTGGAAGGTAGTGGCAGCGGCGCGTCGGACGGTAACAAGTTGTCATCATTGATCATGCGTGGATCCTGCGGTGTCGCCCGCGGCATAGCCGGCCCGGGCGAAGTCCCCGTCGAAGAAGCTGCCGAGCGTGCCGGCAGGCGGCAGGCCCTCGGCCAGAATCACGCAGGGCTCGATGCGCTCCGAGCCCAGCGTCCACCACAGCGAGCTGCCGCGCCAGTCGGGGCGCAGGCGCTGCTGCGCGAGCCGGCCGGCCATGCTGCCGGCGTCGGCGAGGTCTTCAAAGTGCCCGAGCATCGGCGTGCCCGGCAGCGCCAGCCCGACCGCGGCGGCCGGGGCGCCGAGGGCGGCGACGGCGGCATCCCAGCCGTCGAGGTCCAGCGTTTCCTCCAGCGTCGCGAGCGCCAGGGCTTCGGCCTGTGCGTACCAGTCGCCGGCATCGCGGGCCAGCGCGTCGGGCGTGAGCTCACCATCGAGGCTGCAGGCGAGCGTCAGCGGAAAGTAGCGCCCGACCCGGTCGACGCTCGGCATCAGCACGCCGGCAACCGTGACCTGCGGTCCGCAGCAGCCCGGCGCCAGCACGAAGCGCCACAGCGGGCTGGTCAGGTAGCAGTCCAGCCAGCCGTCGCCGAGCTGCTCGCGGCTGGCGCTGAGGCCCGCCTGCAGCCAGCCGTCCCAGGGTTCGACGAACTCGCGCGGCAGGCGGCGCGACACGAAGTCGCCGCGGCTCGCGAGCTTGCCGTAAAAACCGCAGG
The DNA here is from genome assembly GCF_035331805.1 of Plasticicumulans sp. Taxonomy (NCBI): domain Bacteria; kingdom Pseudomonadati; phylum Pseudomonadota; class Gammaproteobacteria; family Candidatus Competibacteraceae; genus Plasticicumulans; species Plasticicumulans sp. The sequence goes on from NZ_DAOLKE010000153.1 coordinate 4,191, forward strand.
CGGCCATCTACAGCCGATCCGGGCAGCTGAAGGCGCCGAGCGCCGGCAGCCGGAACGGGTTGAAGGCGCTGTTGGCGCGCAGCCGGAAGCTGGCGCTGCGGCCATCGACGTTGATCGTGACCGTGTACACCTCGCCGCTGCCGCGCACCGACTGCTGGTCGAGCATCCGGAACAGCGCCCACGGCCCGTCGTAGCTCAGGCCGGTGCGGCCGCTGTTGCCGGGCGGCGTGATGCTGATCTGCAGGTTGCCGGCGCCGTTCGGGGTCGGCCACTGCATGGCCGTGGCGCGGGTCGGGCCGTGCGCGTAGGTCAGCAGCTGGCCGTCGAGATCGACGATGATCTGCGCGATCTCGGCATCCATCGACACCGGTTCGAGGTCGAAGCGCACGCCGGGGCCGGCGGTGCCGGCGCGGAAGTAGGCATCACGGATGGTCGCGGCGTTCTGGAACTGCACGAGCACGCCGGCCGAGATGCCGAGCTTGTCGGTGGCGTTCGGCTGCCAGCGCCAGGGCTTGGTCGACTGGTCGACGTAGCGCGCGAGATAGTTCTTGAAGAACTTGTCGATGCGGCCGTCCGGAGCGAAGAACTCGCCGAAGTCGGCGAGTGCGGCATCGCGCGGGCTGCGCGCCAGCGGGTAGCGCCCGGCCAGCGTCTGGCGGTAGAAGTCGGCGACCTCGGCCTGCCAGAGCTGGTTGATCTGGTTGCGCACGCCACCCATGGTCAGGCCGTCGGCCTGATCGGCGACGGCCTTCATGACCGCGCCGACGGCCGGTGGCGCGCGATCGGCGTCGAGCTTGAGCCCGCGTACGACCGCCGCGGTCTGGCCGGCGGCGTCCTTGATCAGCGCATCGCCGCTGGCACCGGCCTGGGTGTTGAGCTTCACGTACAGGTCGTTGAAGGCGGCGAGCGTCGCGTCGATCGGCGCCGGATTGCTGCCGTCCTTCCTGACCTGTGCGGCGAGGTCGGCGAAGTGCCTGGTGACCGGATCAAGCTCCTGCGCGGCCGTGACCGCCGGCGGCGGGGTGGCGCCGGTCGAGCCGATCAGGCTCGCGAGCTGCTGCTTGAGCTTGTCGACGGCGCTGTCGGCGGCCTTGTCGCCGGCGGCGGCCAGACCTTCCTTGCGCGCGAGGTTGGTCTCGCGGGCGACGGCTTCGAGCCAGAGCTTCAGCGGTGAGCCGGGGCCGGAGAGCACGCGCAGGATGTCGATCGCCTGCTGGGTGTTGCCGAGCGGCACGACGCCGACATCGGCGATCAGCGCGTCCCAGACCTTGATGTAGTCGGCGAAGTACAGCCGGCGCACGTCCTCGATCAGCTGCGGCAGATCCTGCGGTGCGATGCGCCCGACATCGCCGAGCACCCAGCTCTCCTCGGCGAGGCGCGCGACCAGCTCGGTGCCGGCCTTGCCGAAGCCCTCGGTGTAGCCGCGGTAGGTGTAGAAGCCCGGCACGCCCTCGCCGAGCGGCTTGCCGCTCGCGCGGCGCAGCACCAGCCCGGCATCGCGGCCGGCGGCGGTGTCGATGCGGAAGTCCGGGTAGGCCTTGTTGTCCTGCGCGACGAAGCGCTTCATGCGGTCGTAGGCGCGCACCGGCAGCGGCACGCGCACGAGGATCGCCTGCGTCTGGCCGATCAGCTGGCGGTCGAGCGCGAGCGGCAGCGGCAGCGGGCGCTTCTCGAACAGCGCGTCGAGGTGCTCGCGCAGGTGCTGGCGCTGCTCGCGCGTCACGTCGCGCGGCAGGTTGTTGTCCCAGTCGAGCGCGATCCAGGCCTTGATCGCATCGGGTTCGTAGTGATCCGGGTTTTCGAGCATCAGGTAGGTCTTCAGCGCCACGAACAGGATGTCCGGATTGGCCTGATTGGCGCGGATCTGCTGCTCCAGGCGCAGGATCAGCCGCGGCAGCAGTGCGCCGTGCAGCATGCGCCGGTACACGGCCGTGGCCTCGCTGCCGAGCATGTCGCCCTGGTACAGCCCGAAGCCGAGCCGCCACGGCGTGCCTTCGTCCCGCTCGGCGTAGCCGCCGGGCAGCGTGCGCACGGCATCGAGCAGCGGCAGCACCGCCAGCGCCTCGCGCTGGTCCGGAGAGACCTTCTCCAGCAGCTTGCGCACGTCGGTGACCTGCGCGTCGGTATCGGTGATCAGCGCGCGGTTGCCCTGCCAGCTCAGCAGCCACAGCGCGCCCATGCCAAGCGTGATCAGCAGCGCTGCGGCCCAGGCACCGGCCTGCAGCCAGGCGCGCCGGCGTTCGAGCTTCAGGTTGACGCCGGCGAGGCCCTGCTCCGGGAACACGGTCTCGCGGAACAGCCGGGTCAGGAAGTAGCTGCGGCCGCTGTTGCCGAGGCTGCCGAGCTGCGTGCGCGCCAGCCGGAAGGTCTGTGCCATGCCGGCCATCAGCCGGTCGATCGGCGTGCCTTCCTGCGTGCCGCTGGTGAAGTACACGCCGCGCAGCAGCGGGCGCTGCTCGTAGGCGTTCGGGCGGAAGGCCTCGTTCAGGAAGCCGTCGAGCAGGTCGCGCAGCGCCTCGAACTGCTTCGGGAAGGCGTAGATCAGCGCCCGGCGCCCCGGATCGCGCTCGCCCTGCAGGCGCTCGGTCTGGCGCGCCGACAGGCGCTGTTCGAGCGCTGCGAACTCGGTGGCGAAGCGCGCGAGCGGCGGCTCGCCGTTGCCGGTCTCGTCGAGCGGGAAGGTCATGCCCCAGACCTGACCGCGTTCGTCCTTGCCGAGATCATCGAAGAACTCGGTGAAGCCGGCGATCAGGTCGCTCTTGGTCAGCAGCACGTAGATCGGGAAGCGGATGCCGAGGCGCTCGTGCAGCTCCTGGATGCGGGCGCGGATCGCGCGCGCATGGGCGTTGCGCTCGGCCTCGGAGGACTGCATCAGCTCGGCGACCGAGATCGCGATCAGCGCGCCGCTGATCGGGCGGCGGCGGCGGTGCTGCTTGAGCAGGTCGAGGAAGCCGAGCCACGCGGCCTTGTCGACCGCGGCGTGGCTGTCCTGCGTGGTGTAGCGGCCGGCGGTGTCGAGCAGCACGGCCTCGTCGGTGAACCACCAGTCGCAGTTGCGGGTGCCGCCGACGCCGCGGATCGCGTCCTTGCCGAAGTGCTCGGCGAGCGGGAAGTTCAGGCCGCTGTGGATCAGCGCCGTCGTCTTGCCCGAGCCCGGCGGGCCGATCAGGATGTACCACGGCAGCTGGTAGAGCGTCTGGCGCTCGCCGCCGCTCGCGCCGAGGCGCGCCTTCTTCAGCACGCCGACGGCCTCGTCGAGGCGCCTGCGCAGCGCGGCGATCTCCTCGGCCGATTCGACCGCCGCCGGATCGGGCGGCGCCTCGACCAGACCGGCGAGCATCTCGCGCTCGTGCTTCTTCGCGCTGATCAGCCGCACGATGCGCCAGATCAGCCACAGCAGCGCGACCACACCGATCGCGATCCAGCGCACCGTCTCGGATTCGAACGGCACCCAGCCGCCGATCGCGATCAGCGGGCCGACGAACCAGATCAGCGCCGCGAGTGCACCGAGCGCGAGCAGCGGGATCAGCCAGTTCTTGATGAAAGCCTTCATGACGGTCCTCGTCCCGGACGCAGTGCCGGTTCAGCGCACGCCGGGAGCGAACAGGGTGATCTCGACGCGCCGGTTCTGCGCCCGACCGTCATTGGTGTCGTTCGGAGCGACCGGTTCGGTGTCGGCCTTGCCTTCGGCGGTGAAGCGCAGCGGCTGGCCGGTGTCGCGGGCGAGCAGTTCGAGCACCGACTCGGCGCGCGCCTGCGACAGCTTCCAGTTCGACGGGAAGCGCAGCGTCGCGATCGGCTTGTTGTCGCTGTGGCCGGTGACCAGCACCTCGCCGGGCACGCGCTTCAGTTCGGTGGCGATGCGCCCGAGCACCGGCAGGTAGGCGTCCTTGACCGTCGCCGCGCCCGAGGCGAACAGGCCGTCGCCGCGGATCGTGATGACGCTGCGGTCGTCGCGATCATCGACGCTGACCAGCTTCTGGCGGATCTCGTCCTCCAGGAAGCCCTTGAGCCGCGGCGGGGCCGGCGCGGGCGGCGGCGGGGCCGGGGCGACGGCGGCGAC
>NZ_DAOLKE010000154.1:0-8241 GCF_035331805.1 Plasticicumulans sp.
GCCTGCCCGGCGGCGAGCGCGGCGATCAGGCGCAGCGGCAGCGGCTCGCCGGCCCCGGCCTGGTAGCGCTCCAGCATCGCATCGAGCACGCCGGCCCCGGCGAGCACGTTGCCCTGCACCGCGACGTGCGCGGCGTGGCGGCTGCCGGCCCAGTCGAAGCAGCGCGCGCCGGTGAAGCTCGCGGCGCGCCCCTGCACATCGACGATGCCGAGCTGGCGGAATTCGCGCTCGGCATCGTTGCCGGTCAGGATCTCGACCGCCTGCTGCGGACTCGCGCCGTGACCGAGCAGCGCCAGCCCGCGCGGCCCGAAGCTGGTGTTGCAGTAGCACTGCGTCGCGATCGCGCCGACACCGGCCTGCGCGTACGGGATCGACACGCCGACGTTCGGGAACTTCGACTGCACGGCGACGCCGAGGTCGCCGGTCTCGGGATCGTGGGCGACGATCGAGAAGGTCATGGGCAGGCACTCCGCAGGGGCATCGGGCGGCACGGCGCCGCCTTGCGCAGCGTAGTGCGGCCTCAGCGCGCCGGCGCGCCGCGCAGTGCCGCGGCCTGGCGCACGAGCTGCACGAACTCGGCCCGCCGACCCTCGCCATCCTCGCCGCGCGCGCCCTGCGCCAGGGTTTCGATCGCGTCGATGCCGTAGCCGCGCAGCTCCGTGTCCTGGCGCAGCCACTGTCCGAAGGCGGAGACCGCGACCGCGAAGCGCGTGTCGGCATCGGCGGCGGCGATGCCGGCGAAGGCGTCGGCCGCACGCACCGGCTGCGCGAGGGCTTCGCTGCGCGCCGCGCCCGGCTGCTTCCAGCGCAGCTTCACCCAGGCGAGCTCGCCGGGATGGCGGTTCGGCGCCGTCGCCGCCGGTGCCTCGTAGCGCCCGGGCTCGATGCGCGCCCGGGCGCCGGCCGGCGTGATCTCGTAGAGCGCCGTGACCGTGTGGCCGACGCCGAGGTCACCGGCATCGACGGCATCGTTCGTGAAGTCGGCCCGCGCCAGGGCGCGCGTCTCGTAGCCGAGCAGCCGGTATTCGCTGACCTCGGCCGGGTTGAACTCGACCTGCACCTTGGCATCGTCGGCAACCGGAATCATCGTCGCCGCGAGCTGCTCGACCAGCACGCGCCGGCCTTCCTGGACGCTGTCGAGATAGGCGGCATTGCCGTTGCCGGCCTGCGCCAGCGCCTGCGCCGTGCCGTCATGCAGGTTGTCGAGGCCGACGGTCAGCACCGACAGGTACACGCCCGCCTTGCGCTGCTCGCTCACGTACTGCGCGAGCCCGGCCGGATCGGACAGGCCGACGTTGAAGTCGCCGTCGGTGCCGAGGATCACGCGGTTGACCGCCTGCCGGTCGAAGTGCTCGCGCGCCAGCCGGTAGGCCTGCTCCAGCCCGGCCGCCCCGGCCGTGCTGCCGCCGGCGGCGAGACCATCGAGCGCGGCGAGGATCTTCGTGCGCTCGCGTCCGGAGGTCGGCTCCAGCACCGTGCGCACGCCCCCGGCGTAGCTGACGATCGCGACGCGGTCCTCGGGCCGCAGCCGCTCGACCAGCAGGCCGAGCGACTTCTGCAGCAGCCCGAGGCGGTCGGGCGCGTCCATCGAGCCGGACACGTCGATCAGGAACACCAGATTCGCCGGCGGCCGCTCGTGCGTGGCCGGCGCCCAGCCCCGGATGCCGATGCGCAGCAGGCGCGTGTCCGGGTTCCACGGCGTCGGCAGCAGCGCCGTCGACACCTGCAGCGGCCGGCTGCGGGCCTCGGGGGCCGGCCACGCGTACGGGAAGTAGTTGACCATCTCCTCGATGCGCACCGCATCGACCGGCGGCAGCCGGCCGTCGTTGAGCAGCCGGCGCACCAGCGCATACGAGGCCGTGTCGACATCGAGGCTGAAGGTCGAGACCGGCTGTTCGGCCGTGCGCATGACCGGGCTCTTGCCGGCCTGCGGGAACTGCGCGGCCGGCAGCGCCGCCGGTGCACCGCGCGGTTCGGCGGCCTTCGCCAGCAGCGCCCCCGACATCCCGCCCGCCAGTGCGCCCGTCACCTTCGGCGGCGGCAGGCCGGCGACCGGTGCGCCGGCGTACGGACCGCCGCCGCCCCCGCAGGCCGAGACAAGGGTGGCGGTCAGACCGATCAGCACAAGACCGGCGGCGCGCAGGCGCGGGACGGCAGACATGGAACGACTCCCGGATGGAGGTTGCGGATGGAGGTTGCGGAAGAAGGGTGCGCAGGCAGCTTGCAGAAGAGGGCGATGCGGGCGGGGTCTGCAGTGTGGTCGGCCGGCGCGACGCACGCACAAAAAAACGCCGCCCGGAGTCTGGGGGCGGCGTCGCAGAGAACCGGCAGCGCTCAGCGGGTATTCAGTCCCAGTCGCGCCAGTGCCGGTGATGGCGATGGTGGTGCCGGGCCCACGGCGGCGGGCCGCGGCGATAGCCGCGATCCTCGACGTAGACGCGGCGCTCGACGACGTAGCGCGGCGGCGGCGCGTAATAGCGCGGCGGCGGCGGGGCGTAGTACGGCCGCTCGACGACATACGGACGTTCGTAGACCGGCCCGTTGTAGACGCGCCGGTAACGGTAATCGCGATCACCCTGCGTCGTGGCCGCCGCGCCGAGCGCCGCGCCGAGCGCGCCGCCGACGATCGCGCCGTCGCGACCGCTGATCTCGTGGCCGACCACCGCACCGAGCGCACCACCGACGCCACCGCCGATCAGCGCATCGCCGCTGCCGGCCTGCGCCGGCGCGCTCAGCGGCAGCGCCAGCGTCGCCGCCAGCAGGCAGGCCATGAGTTTGTTGTTCATGATTTTTGACTCCTCTGGAGGAGACGAATTGCGGCAGTACCGCTGCCGACGGCTGTCACGTCAGGAGGGGTGCGCGAGCCGCGGCCGGATCGGGGACGGGGCCGTTCTTAAACCCGGACCGCGACTCGCGCCTCCCTTGGCATCAGCCAAAGCAATCGCAGTGCCAACACCGAAATTTCCAGAAAAAACCGGGCCATGCGGCCTGGACATCGCGGAATTCACGGGGAGATTCGTCGCCTTTCGACGACGAGCGGACCGGATGCGGAAAAGATCAGATATCCGTCAGGGACTTGCATTGTCGCCTTGCAGCGACGATCCGCGATTTGACTGTTGCGGGCGGCCAACGCGGCAGGGAGGCGCGGTCAGACCGGATTTCAAAATAACTGCATGGTCGCAAGCCCGCAATCGAATGCTCCGCGCCGCAGAGGGCCGGGATGCGCGGCAGGAACGCGCGTTGCGGCACTGCGGTATTCCCACACGATAGCCATGTATTTAGTTACTATCCGGTACTTTGGATCGCCCCCATTCCGGATGCCGCACATGCCCAGCCCCGACGTGCTCGCTGCCGCCCTGCGCACCTGTCTGCCGGTGGCGTTCGGCTATGTGCCGCTCGGGATGGCGTTCGGCGTGCTGCTGGTGCAGAGCGGCCAGCCGGCCTGGCTGGCCCCGCTGATGGGGCTCTGCATCTACGCCGGGGCCGCGCAGTTCCTCGCGGTCGGCCTGCTCGCGGCCCGGGTGCCGCTCGCCGACATCGCACTCGCGACGCTGCTGCTGAACCTGCGTCATGCCTTCTATGGCCTGTCGATGATCGACCGGCTGCCGGTGCGCGGCTGGCGGCGCTGGTATGCGGTGTTCGCGCTGACCGACGAAACCTGGTCGCTGCTGACCGGCACGCGCCCGCCACCGGCCTTCGCCACCCCGCCGGCCGCGCACGATTTCGTGTTCGCGGTCAGCGCGCTGAACCAGGGCTGGTGGCTGCTCGGCTGCACGCTCGGCGGGCTCGGCGGACTCGCGCTCGGCGGGCTCGACACGCACGGGCTCGAATTCACGCTGACCGCGCTGTTCGTCGTGCTGCTGGTCGAGCAGTGGCACGCGGTGCGCGAGCCGTGGCCGTTCCTGCTCGCCGCGTCCGCCGGTGCCGTCAGCTTCGCGTTCGCACCGCCTGCGCAGTTCCTGCTGGTGGCGCTGGCCCTGACGCTGGCCGGGCTGCTGGCCGCGCAGCGGGCACGACCGGCATGAGCTACGTGCTCGCGGCCGTGGCGCTGATGGCGCTCGCGACCTTCGCGACCCGGGCCGCGCCGTTCCTGCTGTTCGCCGGTGCCGGCGAGCGGCCGTGGCTGCGCTTCCTCGCACGTTATCTGCCACCGGCGGTCATGACCGTTCTGGTGCTGTATTGCCTCAGGGATACGTTCACGAGCGGGGCTCCGGGGCCGTTGCCCGCGCTCGCGGGCGTCGTCGTAACCGTGGCCGTCCATCTCGCCCGGCGCAATGCGCTGCTCAGCATCGCGGCCGGGACGGCCCTCCACATGTTGCTGCTGCGATGATCGACACGAGTCTGTCCGGCCCCGGCACGCGGGCGCATCCCAGCCGGGATCTGCTGCGCCACTGGTTCGACCCGCTGACGCTGGTGCGCGGCGAGGCCCTGCTGCGCACCGGCGGCGTGCTGGAGCTGCGCCCCGGCACCGACGGCAGCGTGCACGGCGTCGTGCGCGGCAGCCACCGCCCGCGCTACGAGACGCGTGTGCGCCTGATCCAGAACACCCGCGGCCTGCAGCTCGAAACCGAGTGCTCGTGTCCGGTCGGCGTCGACTGCAAGCACGCCGCCGCGCTGCTGCTGCGCCTGCTGGCCCTCGGCAGCGGCAGCGACCGCCCGGCCTGCGTGCCGCCGCTCGCGCCGGTGACGCCGGCCCCGGCGAGCGGTCCCTCGCCGGCGCTGTCCGCCTGGCTCGAACGCGTCGGCCACGCCGCGCTGCCGAAGCCGGCCGGCGATGCCGCCGAACGCCTGCTGTACCTGCTGCAGCCGCAGGGCGATGCCCCCGACGCCTGCGCGCTGCGCGTGGTCTCGGCGCGCGCGCTCAAAAAGGGCGGATACGGCAAGCCGCGCAACCTCGATCCGGGCTCGGTGCTGGTGCCCGGCATGTATCCCGGCCGCTTCGAGGATGCCGACCGCGCGCTGCTGCACGAACTGGCGCTGGCGCGCGACCCGTACGCCCGCACGCTCGCCGGCGAGCGGGCGCTGCCACTGGCTCGACGAGAACGGGCCGCTGCTCGCCGAAGGCCCGGCCCGCCCGGCCACCGTGCAGTGGCAGACCGATCCCGGCGGCGGCACCCGGCTCGCCTTCGTCGCCGGCCCGCCGGCCGATGCGGTGCTGCCGCTGTCGCCGCCGTGGTACGTCGATGCGCAGGCCGGCTGCTGCGGGCCGCTCAGCACCACGCTGCCGCCGGCGCTGGCCGGGGCGCTGGCCTCGGCACTGGTGCTCGAAGCCGAGGACATCGACCCGCTCAACGACTGGCTGGAGCGCCACCTGCCCGGCGTCGCGCTGCCGCGCCCGCCCCGGCTGCAGGTCGCGACCGAGGCCGACTTCCGTCCGCAGCCGCGCCTGCGCCTGTACAGCCGCGAACTCGGCGCCGCGCCGGCCGCCGGCATCGGCCGCGGCACGCGCAGCGGCACCGGCCTCGTCGATGGCGTGCATCTGGACTTCGGCTACGGCGATGCCCACTGGCTGGACTGGCACGACGACACGCCGGTGATCAGCCGCCTGCGTGCCGATCGCGTGGTCGAGCGCATCGCCCGGCGGCGCGACCTCGAACGCGCCGCGATCGAGCGCCTGTACGACGCCGACCTGATCGCGCTGCGCAACCTGAGCTGGGCCGCCGAGCGCCTGCCGCGCAGCTGCAGGCACGACTTCGGCTTCCATGACCCGGACCGCTGGGCCGATTTCGTGCTCGGCGAACTGCCGCGGCTGCGTGCCGAGGGCTGGCGCATCGAGATCGAGCCGGGCTTCCGCTACGACCTCGCCGAACCCGGCGAATGGTTCGCCGAACTCGACGAGAGCGGCGGCGAGGACTGGTTCGGACTGGCCCTCGGCGTCGAGCTCGACGGCGAGCGCGTCAACCTGCTGCCCTGTCTGGTCGAGCTGCTCGCGCGCCTGCCCGGCGGCGACGCGCGCAGCTGGCTCGCGCAGCTCGGCGACGAGCGCCGGGTCATGGTGCCGCTGCCCGACGGCCGGCTGCTGCCGGTGCCGGCGGCGCGCATCCGCAAGATCCTCGCGGTGCTGGTCGAGCTCTACGACGGCGAGGGCCTGAACCTGCGCGGCAAGCTGTCGCTCGCGCGCAGCCAGGCAACGCGGCTTGCCGAGCTCGAAGCCGCACTCGGCGACCGCACGCTCACCTGGCACGGCGGCGAACGCCTGCGCACGCTGCTCACCGAACTGCGGCGCGGTCCGCAGCCGGTCGCGGTGCCGGAGGGCTTTCACGCCCAGCTGCGCCCGTACCAGCAGCAGGGCCTGGAATGGCTGCAGTTCCTGCGCGTCACGCAGCTCGCCGGCGTGCTCGCCGATGACATGGGCCTCGGCAAGACCGTGCAGACGCTCGCGCACATCGCCTGCGAGCACGCCGCCGGCCGCCTCGACCGGCCGGTGCTGATCGTCGCGCCGACCAGCCTGCTGCCGAACTGGCGCGACGAAGCCGCACGCTTCGCGCCGCGCCTGCGCGTGCTGGCGCTGCGCGGCCCCGACCGCGCCCGCGATTTCGCGCGCATCCCCGAGCACGATCTGGTGCTGACCACCTACGCGCTGCTGCCACGCGACCGCGAGGCGCTCGCCCGGCACACGTATCACCTGCTGATCCTCGACGAGGCGCAGGCGATCAAGAACCCGACCGCGCAGGCCGGCATCGTCGCCCGCGCCCTGCGCGCCCGGCACCGCCTGTGCCTGACCGGCACGCCGATGGAAAATCACCTCGGCGAGCTCTGGAGCCTGTTCGACTTCCTGCTGCCCGGTCTGCTCGGCGATGCCCGCCAGTTCCAGCGCAGCTTCCGCAAGCCGATCGAGAAGGACGGCGACCGCGAACGTCGCGAACGCCTCGCGGCACGCGTCGCGCCGTTTTTGCTGCGCCGGACCAAGGAACAGGTCGCCGCCGACCTGCCGCCGAAGACCGAGATCGTGCGCACGATCGAAATCGCCGGCCCGCAGCGCGACCTCTACGAGGCGATCCGCCTGTCGATGCAGGAGCGCGTGCGCGCCGAGATCGCCGCCAAGGGCCTCGCGCGCAGCCACATCGTCATCCTCGACGCGCTGCTCAAGCTGCGGCAGGTCTGCTGCGACCCGCGGCTGGTCAAGCTCGGCAGCGCGCGCGCGGTCAAGGGCTCGGCCAAGCTCGAACTGCTGACCGAGATGCTGCCGGAACTCGTCGACGAAGGCCGGCGCGTGCTGGTGTTCTCGCAGTTCACGCAGATGCTGGCGCTGATCGAGAAGGAACTCACCAGGCTCGGCATCGCCTACGTGCTGCTGACCGGCACCACCGAGGACCGCGCCACGCCGGTACGCCGCTTCCAGGCCGGCGAAGTGCCGGTATTCCTGATCAGCCTGAAGGCCGGCGGCACCGGCCTGAACCTGACCGCCGCCGACACCGTGATCCACTACGATCCGTGGTGGAACCCGGCCGCCGAGGATCAGGCCTCGGACCGCGCGCACCGCATCGGTCAGGAAAAGCCGGTGTTCGTCTACAAGCTCTACACCGAGGGCACGGTCGAGGAAAAAATCCGCGACCTGCAGGTCAGGAAGCGCGCACTGGTCGAAAGCATCCTGACCGAACGCGACAGCGCCCCGCAGCTCGCCGAGGACGATCTCGACGCGCTGTTCGCGCCGCTCTGAACTCCCCGAAGCGCACCGGCCGGTGAGGCTGCCGGAGGAAACCCGGCAGCCATCCCATCCTGCCGAATAGAAGGATGATCTCTGATGCCGCCTGATACTGTGCAACTCAGCAAATTCTTGAGTTTCGTCCTTCGCCACAAACCTGATGCAATCGGTTTAACATTAGATACCCAAGGCTGGGCCTCCATCGACGAATTACTCGCCAGGAGCGATGCAGCCGGAATCCGGTTCAACCGGGAAGACCTGCTGCAGATCGTTGAAACCAGCGACAAGAAGCGGTTTTCTCTATCGCAGGATGGACTGCACATCCGTGCCGCCCAAGGACATTCCGTGACCGTTGCACTCGGACTGTCACCCCAGGAACCGCCGAGCATCCTGTACCATGGGACGGCGACGCGATTCGTGGATTCGATCCTGTCGGAAGGGCTCAAGCCGCAAGCACGCCAGCAAGTGCACTTGTCGGCCGATGAAGCAACCGCATATCGCGTCGGCCAGCGTCACGGCAAACCGGTCATCCTCAAGGTTGACGCTTTGCGCATGCACACGAAGGGCTTCAAGTTTTTCCTGGCAGACAACGGCGT
>NZ_DAOLKE010000155.1:0-8193 GCF_035331805.1 Plasticicumulans sp.
CGGCCGTCCCGTCCGTCCCGGCGGTTTGCCCTGCGCACGGGGCAATGCCGATACTGCTGCGCAATCCCTGCCCGAGTCCGTAGCCCCGTCCGCATGCATCCCCATCGTCAGGCCGTGTTCTGCGCCCTCGGCGCCGTGCTGGCGTGGTCCACGGTCGCCGCGGCCTTCAAGTACAGCCTGCGCTGGCTGACGCCGGTCGAGCTGCTGCTGGTGGCCTCGCTCAGTTCGCTGCTGGTGCTCGCCGGCGTGCTGGCCGTGCAGGGCCGGCTCGGGCAGCTGCGCCGGCTGCCGGCCCGTGACTGGCTGGCTTCGGCCGGCTACGGCTTCCTGAACCCCTTCCTGTACTACCTCGTGCTGTTCGAGGCCTACCGGCGGCTGCCGGCGCAGGTCGCGCAGCCGCTGAACTACGCGTGGCCGCTGGTGCTGGTGCTGCTGTCGGCGCTGTGGCTGCGCCAGCGCCTGCGGCTCGCGACGCTGGCGGCGATGGGGCTGTCGCTCGCGGGCATCGTGCTGATCTCGATGCAGGGCGAGGCCGCGGGCAGCGCCGGCAGTGATCCGGCCGGCGTGGCGCTGGCGCTGGCGAGCACGCTGATCTGGGCCGGCTACTGGCTCGCCAACAGCCGCGACCGGCAGGATGCGGTGCTGCGCCTGAGCGCCAACTTCGCCTGCGGCACGCTGTTCATCGCGCTCTGGTGGCTCGCCGGCTCGCCGCGGGCGCTGCCGCTGCCCGGCGTGCTCGGCGCGGCGTATGTCGGCGTGTTCGAGATGGGGCTGACCTTCGTGCTGTGGCTGTCGGCGCTGCGCCTGGCGCGCAATGCCGCGCAGGTCGGCGGACTCGTGTACCTGTCACCGTTCCTGTCGCTGCTGTTCATCCACTGGGTGCTCGGCGAGACCATCCGGCCGGCGACGGTCGCCGGTCTGGCGCTGATCGTCGGCGGCGTGCTGCTGAACCAGCTCGCCGGCCGGCGCGCGGCGCCCTGAAGTTTTTTCGCAACCGCCGCCGGAGGTGAGCATGCAGGTGTTCGATGCCGCGCAGGTGCGCGAGGCGCTCGACGCGCCGGGGCTGATCGAGGCGCTGCGCGCGGCGTTTCGCGAGGGCGCCGAAGTGCCGCTGCGCCATCACCACACGCTCGCGGTACCCGGTGAGCCGGCGGCGACGCTGCTGCTGATGCCGGCGTGGACGGCGGGCGGCTTTCTTGGCGTCAAGATCGCCGGCGTCTTCCCCGGCAACGCCGCGCGCGGCCAGCCGGCGGTGCAGGCGCAGTACCTGCTGATGAACGCCGGCACCGGCGAGCCGCTGGCGCTGCTCGATGGCAACGAGCTGACCGCGCGGCGCACGGCGGCCGCTTCGGCGCTCGCGGCCGGCTATCTGGCGCGGCGTGACGCCGCCCGGCTGCTCGTCGTCGCCACCGGCCGGCTGGCGGTGCCGCTCGCCTGCGCACACGCGGGCGTGCGCGATTACGCGCAGATCTCGGTCTGGGGCCGCGATCCCGGCAAGGCGGCGGATGTTGCCGGGCAGTTGCGCCGGCTCGGGCTGCCGGCCGATGCGGCGGTCACGCTCGAAGCCGCGGTGCGCAGCGCCGACACGATCTCGTGCGCGACGCTCAGCACCGGGGCGCTGATCCGCGGCGACTGGCTCGCGCCCGGCACCCACCTCGATCTGGTCGGCGGCTACACGCCGGCGATGCGCGAGGCCGACGATGCGGCGATCGCGCGCGCCGAGGTCTTCGTCGACACCCGCGCCGGCGCGCTGGTCGAGGCCGGCGATCTGGTGCAGCCGCTCGCAAGCGGCGTGCTGCGGCCCGAGGCCGTGCTCGCCGAACTCGCCGGACTCTGCCGCGGCGAGCACCCGGGCCGGCGCGACGCGGCCGCCATCACCGTGTTCAAGTCGGTCGGCACCGCGCTCGAGGACCTCGCCGCGGCGGTGCTGGTCTGGCAGCGGCGGGCGCTGCCGGGATGCGGATGAGCAGCACAGGACTGGCCTGACCATCGGGCCATGGCGAGGCGCGCCGGCGGCTCTCTGCACCGTTGCGGCGCAGGGCCGGCCGCGGGCGGGGGCGCGGCAGCGGCAAGTTTCTGATCAGCCGCGCTTGCGCCGGGCTGGCACGGAAACGGTATTCCGCCTGCGGAATGTGCCGCTTCGGGGCGCCCGTGATCTGCGTCAGCCAAGCTGTCCGGTGTCCGGCCCGCAGGCTTGACAGTCGCGTGACACGGCAGCCATAAGCACTGCGCGGAACAGTGGCACCCCCAGAACGTGCCGGCCGGCGCAGGACGCCGGTACCGGATTCCGCCCGCGCCCGCGACGGCCGCCCGAGGCGGTCGCGACGGACGCGGAACCCGCCGCAGCCTCATCTTCCGATCCAGTCCATTCGTCCTATCCAACATCCCTTACCGCTACTTGCGTAGGAGCAGAACGATGAAGAAGGCTATCCAGCGCGCCTTTGCCGTGTCCCTGCTGGCCGGTGCCGTCGCCTTTGGCGTCGGCGCGCACGCGGCCGACGTGATCAAGATCGGTGTTGCCGGCCCGATGACCGGCGGCAACGCCGCGTTCGGCGAGCAGTTCTGGCGCGGGGCGGTGCAGGCCGCCGAGGACATCAACGCCGCCGGCGGCGTCAACGGCAAGAAGATCGAGCTCGTGAAGGCCGACGACGCCTGCGAGCCCAAGCAGGCGGTCGCGGTCGCCAACCGCCTCGTCGACCAGGACAAGGTCGATGCGATCATCGGCCACTTCTGTTCCTCCAGCACGATCCCGGCCTCCGAGATCTACGCCGAAGCCGGCAAGCTGCAGATCACGCCGGCCTCGACCAACCCGAAGGTCACCGAGCGCAACATCCCGACGATCTTCCGCACCTGCGGCCGTGACGACCAGCAGGGCGCCGTCGCCGCCGACTTCATCCTCAGCACGCTGAAGGCGAAGAAGATCGCGGTGATCCACGACAAGGACACCTACGGCCAGGGCCTCGCCGATGCGATGAAGGCCTCGGCCGCCAAGAAGGGCGCCAAGGAAGTCCTCTACGAGGGCCTGACCCGCGGCGAGAAGGACTTCAACGCGCTCGCCACCAAGATCAAGGCCGCCGATGCCGATGCCGTGTACTTCGGCGGTCTCGCCGCCGAGGCCGGTCCGCTGGTGCGCCAGCTGCGCGAACAGGGTTCGACCGCGGCCTTCATCTCCGGCGACGGCATCGTCGACACCGCCTTCGTCACCGCCGCCGGCGGCCCGCAGTTCTCGAAGGGCGTGTACATGACCTTCGGTGCCGACCCGCGCAACCTCCCGGGCGGCAAGTCGCTGGTCGAGAAGTTCCGCAAGGCCGGCTACGAGCCCGAGGGCTACACGCTCTACAGCTACGCGACCCTGCAGGCGGTCACCGAGGCGATGAAGGCCACCAAGTCCACCGACGGCGCCACGCTCGCGAAGTGGCTGAAGGGCCACACCGTCAACACCGTCATGGGCCCGAAGGCCTGGGACGCCAAGGGTGACCTGAAGGTCTCCGACTACGTCATGTACCAGTGGGACGACAAGGGCGGCTACGCCGAACTGAAGAAGTAAGCCCGCGTCCGCAACGAGACTGCGACCCCCGCCACCCGATCCGGGGCGGGGGTCGACTTTTGTCGGGGCTGCGCGCGCCGTGATCCGTGCGAAGCCGCCGCCCGCGACCTTGACCGGGGAGATTTCCGGATGGACTGGCACATCCTCGCCCAGCAGCTCGTCAACGGGCTGACGCTGGGCTCGATCTACGGCCTGATCGCCATCGGTTACACGATGGTGTACGGCATCATCGGCATGATCAATTTCGCGCACGGCGACGTGTACATGGTCTCGGCCTACCTGACCGCGATCGCGATCGCCGTGCTCACCGGCTTCGGCATCGACTCGGCGCCGTTCGCCATCGTCATCACGCTGGCGCTGACGATGTTCATCACCGGCGTCTACGGCTGGTCGATCGAGCGCGTCGCCTACCGGCCGCTGCGCGGCTCGACGCGGCTCGCGCCGCTGATCTCGGCGATCGGCATCTCGCTGGTGCTGCAGAACTACGTGCAGCTCTCCCAGGGCGCCAAGCCGCAGGGCGTGCCGACGCTGGTCAGCGGCACCGTGCGCCTCGGCACCGAAACCAATTTCGTGCAGATGACGTACATCCAGATCCTGATCGTCGTCGTCAGCTTCGCGGCGATGGCGGCGCTGACCTGGATCATCCGCAGCACCTCGCTCGGCCGCCAGTGCCGCGCCACGCAGCAGGACCGCAAGATGGCGGCGATCCTCGGCATCGACACCGACCGCATCATCTCCACCGTGTTCGTGATCGGCGCAGCGATGGCGGCGATCGCCGGCGTGCTGGTGACGCTGAACTACGGCTCCTTCGACTTCTTCATCGGCTTCGTCACCGGCATCAAGGCGTTCACGGCCGCGGTGCTCGGCGGCATCGGCTCGCTGCCCGGCGCCATGCTCGGCGGCATCCTGCTCGGCCTGTTCGAATCGCTGTTCTCGGGCTTCGTCAACACCGATTACAAGGACGTGTTCTCGTTCGCGCTGCTGGTGCTGGTGCTGATCTTCCGCCCGAGCGGGCTGCTCGGTCGTCCCGAAGTGGAAAAGGTGTGAGCCGATGCTGCCCGCTGCCCCCCTCCATTCCCGTATCGATGTACTGGCGAGCCTGCGCGAGGCGCTGCTCGCCTTCGTGCTCGCGCTCGTGGTGTTCGGCCCGGTCTCCGGCCTGATGCTGAGCGGCTACAAGGTTGAGCCGCACTGGCTGCGGCCGCTGCTGCTCGCCGCGGTCGTCGCGGCCGGACGCTTCGCGATCCACCTGCTCGGCCAGACCCCGGCCGGCCGGCGCATGGTCGCGCGCAATCAGGCGCGCGTGCACGGCGGCGTCACGGTCGCCGCCCTCGGCCAGAGCCCGAACCGCGCCCGCCTGCTGCTGGTGTTCGTGCTGCTCGGCGCCTTCGTGATTCCCTTCCTGCCCTGGCTGCCGGTGCCGGATGCGCTCGCCGCGCTCGGCGGCAAGTACTGGCTGTCGAACCTGATCCTGGCGCTGATCTACGTGCTGCTCGGCCTCGGCCTCAACATCGTCGTCGGTCTCGCCGGCCTGCTCGATCTCGGCTTCGTCGCCTTCTACGCGGTCGGGGCCTACTTCCTCGCGCTCGGTGCCCAGTACCTCGGCATCGGCTTCTGGACGGCGCTCGTGTGCGCGCCGCTGCTCGCCGCCTGCTGCGGCGCGGTGCTCGGCTTCCCGGTGCTGCGCATGCACGGCGACTACCTCGCCATCGTCACGCTCGGCTTCGGCGAGATCATCCGGCTGGTGCTGAACAACTGGCTGGAGTTCACCGGCGGTCCGAACGGCGCGCCGGTGCCGCCGCCGACGCTGTTCGGACTCGAATTCACGCGCACGGCGCGCCAGGGCGGCACGCCGATCCACGAGTTCCTCGGCATCGAATACAACACCAACCTGAAGCTGGTGTTCACGTACCTGGTGCTGCTCGTGGTCGTCATCGTCATGGTGCGGCTGCTGACGCGCCTGCGGCAGATTCCGATGGGCCGGGCCTGGGAGGCACTGCGCGAGGACGAGATCGCCTGCCGCTCGCTCGGCATCAACCACGTCGTCGTCAAGCTCACCGCCTTCATGATGGGTGCGATGACCGGCGGCCTCGCCGGCGTGTTCTTCGCGACCTATCAGGGCTTCGTGAACCCGACCTCGTTCACGTTCTTCGAATCGGCGCTGATCCTCGCCATCGTCGTGCTCGGCGGGCTCGGCTCGACGGTCGGCGTCATCATCGCCGCGCTGGTGCTGACGCTGCTGCCGGAGCTGCTGCGCGAGTTCGCCGACTTCCGCGTGCTCGCCTTCGGCCTGCTGATGGTGCTGATGATGATCTGGCGTCCGCGCGGCCTGATCCGCCCGCAGCGTCCGGCCTTCGCGCCCCCGCAGGAGGTGGCGCGATGAAGCCGTCCAGCCTCCTCGAAGTCCGCGGCCTGACCATGCGCTTCGGCGGCATCGTCGCCAACAACGACGTGTCCTTCGATGTCGCCGATGGCTCGATCACCGCGCTGATCGGCCCGAACGGCGCCGGCAAGACCACCGTCTTCAACTGCCTGACCGGCTTCTACCGCGCCAGCGGCGGCACCATCCACCTCGCCACCGCCGCCGGCGCGCCGGTCGAGGTCGGCAGCCTGCTCGACAAGCCCTTCATCGGCGGTTCGTATCTGGTCGCGCGCGCCGGCATCGCCCGCACCTTCCAGAACATCCGGCTGTTCCGCGAGATGAGCGTGGTCGAGAACCTGCTGGTCGCGCAGCACCAGCGGCTCGACCGCAACGTGCTCGCCGGCGCGCTCGGCACGCGGAAGTTCCGCCAGACCGAACGCGACGGCCTCGCCCGCGCCTTCCACTGGCTGGAGGTCATGGGCCTGACCGCCGATGCCAACCGCCTCGCCGGCGAGCTGCCCTACGGCCGCCAGCGCCGGCTGGAGATCGCGCGCGCCATGTGCACCGGCCCGCGTCTGGTCTGCCTCGACGAACCGGCCGCCGGCCTCAATCCGCGCGAGACGCACGAGCTGTCCGAACTGATCCGCACCCTGCGCAGCGAGCACCGCGTGACGGTGCTGCTGATCGAGCACGACATGAGTCTGGTCATGGGCATTTCCGAGCACATCGTCGTGCTCGATCACGGCGAGGTCATCGCCGCCGGCAACCCGGAAACCATCCGCAGCTCCCCGGCCGTGATCGCGGCCTATCTCGGCGCCGAGGAAGCCGAGGTCGAGGGCGGGGAGGGCACGCGATGAGTCACCAGACCCGGACCCCTGCGGATGCGATCCCGCAGCCGCTGCTCGACGTGCGCGGCATCGACACCTTCTACGGCGCCATCCAGGCGCTGCGCGGCGTGTCGCTGCACGTCAGCCGCGGCGAGATCGTCACGCTGATCGGCGCCAACGGCGCCGGCAAGACCACGCTGCTCGGCTCGATCTTCGGCAACCCGCGCGCGAGCGTCGGCAGCGTGTCCTTCGACGGCGAGGACATCACGACGCTGGCGACCCACAGAATCGCCCCGCGCGGCATCGCGCTGGTGCCCGAGGGCCGGCACATCTTCCCGGCGATGACGGTCGAGGAAAACCTCGTCATGGGCACGATCCCGGTCGGCGAGGCCCACCTCGACGAGGATCGCGCGCAGATGTTCGAGCTGTTCCCGCGCCTGCAGGAACGCCGCAACCAGCGCGCCGGCACGCTCTCGGGCGGCGAGCAGCAGATGCTCGCGATCGCGCGTGCGCTGATGAGCCGCCCGCAGCTGATCCTGCTCGACGAACCCTCGCTCGGCCTCGCGCCGCTGGTGGTCAGGCGCATCTTCGAGGTGCTGCGCGAGATCGCGAGCCTCGGCAAGACCATCTTCCTCGTCGAGCAGAACGCCAACCACGCGCTGAAACTCGCCGATCGCGCCTACGTGCTGGTCAACGGCGAGATCCGCCTGCAGGGCAGCGGCCGCGAACTGCTGGCCGATCCCGAGGTGCGCAAGGCCTATCTGGGCGGGCACTGACGCCGGCCGGCCCGCCGCAGTGATCGCGGCGGGCCGGCTGGCTTGCGGTTGCGCGAGGGCTGCCCGAACAGCGGTGGCCTGAGCGGGAACGCGCACGTGTCGATCGCCCCGGCCCGGCCACCCCGGCCGCAGCCGTCAGTCGCGCATCGGGTAAGTCCCCTGCACCGCGATGCAGAAATGCAGGTTGGGCGCCGGTTCCTTGTCCCGCAGGTCGGGCAGGGCGAAGGTCCTCATGCCATCGCCGCCGAACTGGTTGCCGAGCAGCGAGTACAGCGCCTCGTTCTGCGCGATCGACAATAGCTGCCCCTCGCAGCGGACCCAGCCGCTGGGGGCGTAGGTATACGGTAACAACAGGATTTGTCCGAGAAACGCTTCCATCGAGACTCCTTGAGCGGGCTGAGTGCAGGTGCCGGCGCGGGATGCGATCCGTGCGTACACGGATGCGCAGCCACGCTGCCAACCACGGTCCGTGGTATTGGCCGCGCGCAGTCTAGGTGCCGATGCGCTGCGTCAAGGTAAGCCGGGGTTGCACCGGCTGGGCGCGCAGGGCGGGTCGGCATGTGCAGGGCGGGTCAGGCGTGCATGGCACACCTCGAATCACCTCACCGGCTTTCCGCGCGCCGCAACCCGCCTTCCGCCTTGCTCCGGAGTCCCGTTTCCGCCCCGGATTGGGTCTATGCC
>NZ_DAOLKE010000156.1:0-8177 GCF_035331805.1 Plasticicumulans sp.
ATCCCGATCAACCGCGTCGTGGAGCTGGGCACGCAGATCGAGCTGTGAGGGCGGCGCCCACGGATTCCGGCCGCGCAGCCGTCGCGGGCTGACCGGCAACGCGGCTGGCCGCCATGAACGAGGCGACCCGAAGGCCGCCCCGTGCGGTCAGTGAGCGTGCCGGCTGCCGCTCCCCGTTCGGATCGTTCGGCCCGCCGCCGCCCTCGGGCACGATTCCATCGATGTTCCGGGTCGGGTGCTGGATGTCGCAGGCAAGTGCGGGCGGGGCAGGACTGCTTCAGTCCTCGTCCTCCGTTTCATCGCCAGCGTCTGCGTCGATGTCGATGATCGCGTTGGTGCCGCGGTAGCGGATTTGTGCCTGCAGTTCCTGCAGGGCGACCGTCAGATCATCACCAGCATGCCGGGATGCGAGCGACCGGGTAATCAGATCTTCGAGACGTTGGGCCCGCCGGCGGTTGGCAGGGTCGCGACTCGATGGATGCAGGAAATCGCGGCGGCGCATCCGGTGGCGCAGGATGAACAGTGCCAGCCGGGCAGCGGCACGAAATCTCACCTTGTAATTGATGGCGTTGATTTCTTCTTCGAGCACCATCAATGCGGCATCGGCAAGCCTGTCTGCGGAAATGGCATTGAGGACTACACCGGCGGTTTCCCGGTAGGCCAGCGCATCGCCGGCTGCACGCAGCACGAAATTGGAAAGCTTTTTTCCGTCTTTCACCGCACTGATCGAGCAGTCAGCGCAATATCGGAACAGGCTGTCGAGGTCGGCTTCGGTGCAGAGCACCTTGCCGGCATGCAGCACCAGGGTCGGGTCACTGACGGTGCCTCTGGCGATCAGCCGGTAATAATGCACGATTTCGTCGGGGCAGGCCGCGTAGAGCGTTGCTCCAAGCCTGGACAGGTTCCGGCGTGTCTGGATGTCCTGTCTGGTCCGGGCATGCTTGACGGCACTGAAGTCCGAGTTGAGGCAATTGCAGAATTGCTCGATGCAAGGCTGCATCTGCAAGGCAAATTCTTCAGGGATGTTTCCGTCTGAATCAAAGGCAGTGCAGGCGGTCCGATCCGGGTTGGCGCCCTGTGTGAGAAGATATGGGCTGGTGCGCAGACCGGCGAGGCTGCGGGTTTGAACGAGGAGTTTTTTGTACTGACTGTGCGCAGTGGTTTTCAGGGGGCTGGCCGTGAATTCGGTCAAGGCTTTCAGAATCGTCAGGCCGTCACCGCGCTTGTATTTCCAGAGCAGCCGATGCGTACGCTGCGGTGCAATGTCCGGATGACCCAGACCTTGCAGTTCCAGTTCGAGCAGGACATCTTCCCGTGAGCCGGTGATCGCGGTCATTGTGGTCCAGTCCAGCAAAATCGCGGACTGCCCGAGGATGCCGGATTTCGTGGGGCGTATCTCGACGCGCGCATAACCCTGAGCCGGGGTCTGGGTAACCTGCAGACTGATTTCGACGGTTGTGGATGGCGGGACGGGCAGCAGGGTTTCGCTGCGGCGCGCTCCGGCTTCGTCCTCTTTCAGCAGGTAGAAGACCAGCGAGCGCGTGTCTTTGGCGACGATGAAACGATCGGCCAGCGTATGCGTGTAACTGCTGCCCCCGGCGACGCGCTCGGCAGGCTCGATCAGTTCGGCAAACGCATGCTCGCCGGCGCGCAGCACGTTGATTTCCAGCATCGGCAGGAAGTCGTAATAGGCGATCTCGCGGGCGCCGAGGCGGGTCGCGCTGACGCTGCAGCCACGGGCAACGAGGGCGTCCCGAAGTCCGGCGGTGACGATGCGCCGGCTTGTGGAACTGCCGAGGGCCGAAGTGAGGCGCTTTTGCACGTAGTGGCCGAAGGCCAGCGGCGCAGCGCCGTCCGTGGCAAGCGCGGCATCGTTCAGCGGGCCTTCGATCAGGATCAGCGCGGCGTCCTGCAGGGCCGCCGGAGTGCTCGCGAGGACTGCATCGAGGCCGCGGCGCAGGGCATCGGCCAGCGCGCCGCCGAGGTGCGCCGGTCCCTGCAGGAGGCGCCAGCCGCCGGGGGCCTGCGCATCGGGCTGCAGCTCGCGCTGCCCCGCGCGTCCGAGCAGGACGTTCCAGGCCCAGGGGCCACTGCAGAGCGCCGGCTCCGCGCAGTCCAGCTCGCGCGCCAGCAGCCGGCTCAGGTTCCCGTGCGGCCAAGGCTGCCAGCTGCGCAGGCCATCGCGCCGGCGCACCGGGACCAGCGTCAGACGACCGCCCTGTTCGACGGCTTCGAGGCCGTAGCTGCCCAGGGCGATGCCATCGGCCAGCAGCTGCATGACGCAGGCACTGCGACCATGCAAGGCCTGCAGCGCCCGGGCATCCAGCGCTTCGCCCCAGCCGAGCAAGGCCGCGACCGGGCGCCACAGCAGGCTCAGGTCGATGCCGGCGCGTGCCGCTCCGTCCAGCAGCCGGGCGCGGGTGCGCTCATCAAACCCGTCGGTGTCCGGCACCGCTGCCACGGCGGTGCGGACCCGCGCGGGCAGCAGGCCGGCCAGATGCCGGCCGAGCAGACGGGCCGCTTCGGGGGCGTCGACTTCGTGGGCGTCGAGAGGCGCATCGTCGTCGTGCCCGAGCGCCCGCAGCAGGCTCAGCACCGGCAGGCGGATGCCGTCTTCGGCCGGCCAGCCGCTGCGCCCGGCCGGCGCGTCCAGCGCCATGCGGCCGGTCAGGACGCCGAGCGGGGACGCGTCGATCACCACCGGCGGTGCGGCTGCCAGCCGCAGCGCACCGTCCGGCAGCACGGTGCAGTCACAGACGCCGTTGAGATCGATGCCGGGCGAGAGGCTCATGCGAACAGCCTCTCCAGGCTGTCCTGCAGGGTCAGCGCGAACTCGGCAAACGCCTCGCGGATGCGCGCCGGATCGGCCGACAGCGTCAGGCCATAGACCCGGCCGGCCTGGGTGGCGAATTCCGGTGCCGCATCGTGTTTCGAGCGGATCACCAGCCCGCGGGCGCGGATCCGGTCGTCGCCATGCAGGGCCTCCCGGCGCATCGCCTGATCCAGGGCTTCGTCGGCGGAGGCTGCCAGCGTTTCCAGGCTCAGGGGGACATCGGTGACGCCGTGCGCCGCCCACACGCAGAGGCTGCGCTGGCGGCCATCGCGGCCGTCACGCAGCACGATGACGGCGGTGCAGCCGAGCGCATGCTGCCACGGCGCCACGGCGGCAAGGCCGGCGGGCTGCGCGGCGGGCTGCGGCAGGCCGGGATCGAGCACTTCGGCCACCAGCGGCCTGCCCCGCAGCGTGAGCAGGAACACGGCCAGCCGGGCGAGCGTGTCGGACCAGCGGCCGCGGGCCTGCTCGCGCCGCAGCCGCAGCGGTGCCTGCAGGCGTACCTGCGGATCGGCGATGCGTCCGAGTCCGATGACGACCGCGAGCCGCACGAAGTCGGCCCAGAGCCGTCCCTGCCAGCGCCAGAGATCATCCTCGCGCTGCTCGGCGCTCAGCAGTTCGCGATAGGCCCGCCAGATCACGCGATAGCGGGCGTCGTGCTGCAGCACGAAATTCGGCAGCACCGGGGCGACGGGGTCGCTGATGCCGGCGGCGCGCAGCTCGCGGTGGCAGTTGCGGCACAGCGCCTGATAGCGGCCGACCCGCCGCGCGCGCTCGCTGAGGCCGAAGCGCTGGTTGGCGTGCTGCCAGAGTCCGGCTTCCTCGATGCTCAGGCGCAGGAAGTCCTTCAGCACGCGATTTTCCAGCGTGTCGAGGTTTTCCTCGCGGGCGACGCCGAGCAGACGCTGGCGCGGGCCGGCCTTCTCGGCCACGGACAGGCCGGGCCTGCGGATCATCCATTCCAGACAGGCGGTATCGAGTTCCTGGATGCGGTCGATCGGCATCTGCTGGCGCGTGCGCTTCAGCACGCGCCGCGGATGTCCGGCCGTGGCTTCGACCAGCGCCGGCAGGCGTCCGGCGTGCTCGACGATCAGCGCGTGGCGCGCTTCTTCGGCTTGCGCCTGGCGCTCGGGCCAGGCGCGCTGCAGCCGGTCCCAGGCGGTCGGGTCTTCGCGCCAGCCGGCATCGGCATCGGCATCGGCGGCCTCGACCTCGCGCAGGCGTCCGAGGGTCTGGTGCAGGAATTCCAGCATGGCGAGGGCAGCCGGGGTGTCGGCTGCGCCGCCGCGCGGGCGCAGCAGCGCTGCCTGCAGCAGCAGTTCGCAGTCGAGCGGCGGCTGGCCGCTGCGGTGCAGGTCGATGCGCACCCGACGCTCGCTGCTCAGCGCCGCGCCCGGCAGGGCATGCAGCTGCATCGGAGCGCCGTCCCACGGGAATGCATCCCCCAGGGGCTGCGTGCTCCAGCGCCGGCCGCTCAGCTTCAGCCCGGTACCGGCCGCTACCGCCAGCGCCGTGCCGTGACGGCCATCGAGCTCCACGGCGTCCCCGGGGCGCAGGGCATGGCGCACGGGCCGGCCGTCGAGCGGGGTCTGCGCGAACAGTCCCCAGGGCAGCGACAGCACGAACGGGATCATGCCGACTCGCGGCGCACGCCCGTCCACAGGAACGGCCGGCCGCTGCCGTCATCCTCGCGGGCGCGCCGGAAGGCGGTGGCCAGCTTCGGGTCGTCCAGATCGACCTCGATCAGCCGGCCGATGCGTTCCAGGTGCGAGGCGACGCCGGCATCGCCGAGATCGACGCCGCGCAGCTTGGGCAGGATGCGCTGTTCGAGCTGGTCGGCGAAGGCGAGACGCGCACAGGCCAGCGCATCGCCGGCGCCGGGTTCGGCGACGCCCGGGTAGTTGGCGACGTAGGCGAGCATGGCCTGGTTGACCCGGTGCGCGAACGGGCGGTGCAGGCCGTCGAGATCCTCGTTGAGGTGCTGGATCCAGCGCTCAACCGGCTGCTGCACGGCTTTCGGCAACTGGCCGAACGACCGGCGCCAGCCATGCCAGCGGGATTCAGGCAGATAGCCACTGGCCGGCCGGCCGTCACCGCTCAGGGCCTCGCCGACCAGCCGGTCGGGGCGCGGGAAGCGCAGCAGGTTGGCGCGATCGAGCACCTTGTCCGAGAGCGTCTGCGTCGATTCGTCCTCGTTCATGGTGCCGACGAACAGCAGGTTGTGGCCGGGGTAGATGCGCGGCGGCACGCCGCCGGCCCCGCCGGCATCGAGCACGATTTCGGAATTGCGGATGCGTTCGGGATCGTGGTCCTTCGGAGCCGGCCGGCCTTCGAGCTGGCTCAGGAACTCGCTGAAGTAGTACTCGACGCGTGCGAGGTTCATTTCATCGAGCAGCACGAGCAGCAGGCGGTCGCGGTACGGCCGGGCGTGCGGCCAGTTGTGGGCGTCGAAATGCACGAGGGCCCGCGCGAATTCGGTCGCCTTGTAGCGTTTCTCCAGATAGTTGTAGAAGCCGAGCATGTCCTGCGGGCTGTCCCAGCGCGGCTGCACCGGCAGCTTCAGGAAGTGGATGCCCATCGCCTCGGCGTAGCGGCGCGGCAGCTGGCTCTTGCCGGTGCCGGAGATGCCGGCGAGCACGGTCAGCGGGCTGATCGTCGCGGTCTTGAGCGCGGTGTGGAATGCATGCAGCGTGCGTTCGGGGAAGCGCAGGCCGAGCGCGGACAGATGCGCCTGCACCCGTTCGAGCGCGGCCGCCTCGCCCTCGTCGCGCTGCGGCTTTGGCAGCAACGGTTGTGCGCCCGGGCTGCTGGCACCGACCAGGCAGGCCGGGGGCTGTTCGAGGTCGGCGAGCGCGTCGCCCTGCGCATCCTCCGGCTGCCGGGCGGGGGCAAGCGCGGCAAGCTCGGCGCGCCGGCGGTTGAGTTCCGTTTCGGCGCTGTCGAGCTGCATGCGCAACTGCTCCAGTCCTTGCCGGACCTGAGCGGTTTCGGCGACGAGCCGTGCACGTTCGGCCGTCAGCACTTCGTGCTCGGCGCTGCCGGCAGCCATGGCCTGCTGCAAGGTTTCGAGCTGCGCCTGCAGTGTCGGCAGCCGGGCCTGATGACGGCCGATGTCGTCTTCCAGCGCGTCATGCTGCACACGCAGCGGGTCCAGCCGGCGCTGCAGCTGGTCGACTTCCGCCGCCAGCGGCTCGCGTGCGTCGGTCAGGGACTGCAGTTCCGAACGACGGGCGTCCGCTTCCTGCTGCAGGTACTCGATGCGGGCTTCGAGCAGCGTCTGCAGGGCGTGCAGGCGCCGCAGCTCGGCATCGAGCGTTTCATGCCGGGTGCGCAGGCTGTCCAGTTGCTGGCGGTGCCCGTCGACTTCGGCGGCCAGCGGCCCGCATTCGGACTTCAGGGCATCCCGCTCGTCCGTGATGGCGGCGGTTTCCTCCCGCAGGGTTTCGAGTTTCGCTGCCAGCATCGGCAGCAGGGTCTGCAGGCGCTGGATGTCGTCCTGCAGCTCGCGCGAACGCCCGGTCAGGGTGTCCTGCTGCCGGTGCAGGTTTTCGGTTTCCTGCAGCAG
Source organism: Plasticicumulans sp. (assembly GCF_035331805.1). Lineage (NCBI taxonomy): Bacteria > Pseudomonadati > Pseudomonadota > Gammaproteobacteria > Candidatus Competibacteraceae > Plasticicumulans > Plasticicumulans sp. The sequence continues at coordinate 6,399 of NZ_DAOLKE010000156.1, forward strand.
CGCGTCGCGTGCGGCACGCAGCGCCGGGAGTCCGGCCTCGATCTGCCCGCGTTCCATACGCAGGCGTTCCAGTTCGGGGCCCAGGGCTTCGAGTGCCCGGAGGGCCTGCTGCTCGTCACGCTGTGCCGCATCCCGTGCCTGCCCGGCCGCGGTCAGGGCGGTCTGCGCATCGAGCAGGCGCGCTCTTGCCTCGCGTTCGGCGGCGTCGATCGCTTCGATTTCGGTCTTGCGCTCATCGAGCAGTGCCAGCGCGGCCCGGGCACGTTCGGCCTCGCGTTCGAGCTGTCCGGATTCGGCGCGCCGGGTCTCCAGCGTGTCGAGGGTGGCCGCGAGCCGGGTGCGCAGTTCGCTCAGTTCCTCGGTCGTGCCGGCGATCTCGGCCCGGCGACCGTCGAGGCCGGCGAGGTCTTCCTGCAGCTCCTTCAGCTGTGCGCTCAGGGCGTCGCGCCGGGCGGCCAGCGTTTCGGTTTCGGACTGCTGCCGGACCCGGTCGGCGCGCAGCTCGCCGAGCCGGCCGTCGAGCCGGGCGAGTTCCTCGCGCCGCGCATCGAGCCGGGCGACCACGTCTTCGAGAAAGGCTGCCGCCGGCATGCGCCGCAGGGCCGCGCTGTAGTGCAGGCCGCAGACGAGTGCGATCAGCACGCTGAGGATGCCGGCCAGCGCACCGCCGCAGGCAAGCCAGATCAGGGTGTTGGTATCCAGTGTCATGGCAGGGACATCCTTGCAGGCATCAGCGGGAGACGGCGTCGGGGCTGATGGCCGGTGCGGCCGGGGCGGGCACCGGGGAGGCGGGCAGGTCCGGCGGCGGGGCGGCAGCGGTGACGGCCTGTACGGCGTCGCGTTCGGCGCGCAGACGCCCGATCTGTTCGCGCAGGCTCAGCACGGTGGCTTGGTCCTGGGCGATGCGGGTGCGCAGGGTTTCGCCTTCCGCGGCCTGGGGCCTGAGCGTCGCCAGCGTGGCTTCGAGGGCGACGCGCTGGCGGTCGAGCTGCCCGACCTCGGCGCCCAGGGATTCCTGGCGCGCCCGGATCTGCGCCAGTCGGGTCTGCTGGTTCTCCAGCTCGGCTTCGGCCCTGGCGGCTTCGCTGCGGGCGGCTTCGAGGTTCCTGCCGGCTGCTTCCAGGCGCGCGGCGTCGGCTTCGAGGGCGCTCCTGCGGGCCGTCAGGGTATCGAGCGTCTGCGTGAGCGCCGCGACCTCGCGCTCGGCGCGCTGCTGCTGTTCCTGCAGGCGCTTCAGTCCGGCCTGTGCCTCGGCGGCGGCACTGACCGTGCCGTCGAGTTCGGTCTTCTGTCGGCGCAGGCGCGCGACTTCCTCGGCGAGCTGGGTCTGCTGGCCCCGGGTTTCGCCGAGCTGGCCCTGCGCATTCGACAGCGCGGCCTGGGCCGTCTGCAGATCGCGATTCAGCCGTTCGAGCTGCTGACGGGCACCGTCAGCGGCGCGCTGCGCTTCGGCGGCGGCACTGACCGTGCCATCGAGTTCGGTCTTCTGCCGGCGCAGGCGTGCGACTTCCTCGGCGAGCTGGGTCTGCTGGCCCCGGGTTTCGCCGAGCTGGCCCTGCGCATTCGACAGCGCGGCCTGGGCCGTCTGCAGATCGCGGTTCACGCGCTCCTGCTGCTGGCGGGCGGCTTCGGCAGCGCGCTGCGCATCGGCGGCACCGCGGGTGTCGCGCTCGAGTTGCTGGCGCTGCTGGTCGAGCCGCGCGAGTTCCTGTTCCAGTCGCTTTGCCTCGTCCTTCAGGCGATCGCGCTCGGCACCGGCGGTGGTGACGGTCCGCTTCA
>NZ_DAOLKE010000157.1:0-8176 GCF_035331805.1 Plasticicumulans sp.
CGCCGCACCGGCCGCTGCCGCCGCACCGCCGCCCGGCGCCCCGACCGTCACCGAGATGCCCGGCGCGCCGCGCCGGTAGACGCGCCACGCCATCCAGCCGCAGCCGCCGGCGAGCGTCAGGAACACCAGGTTCGGCATGCCCGGGATCAGGCCCATCATGCCGATGATGGCAGCGGTGACGCCGAGCGCCTGGCTGGAGCCGAACAGCTGGCTGACCACCTGCTCGCCCATGTCGGCGCGGCCCGAGGCGCGCGTGACCATGATCGCGGCGGCCACCGACAGCAGCAGCGCCGGAATCTGCGCCACCAGACCGTCACCGATGGTCAGCAGCACGTAGATCTCGGCGGCCTGACCGACCGGCAGCTTGTGCTGCAGCGTGCCGATCAGCAGGCCGCCGATGATGTTGATGAACAGCACGAGGATGCCGGCGACCGCATCGCCGCGCACGAACTTCGAGGCGCCGTCCATCGAGCCGTAGAAGTCGGCCTCCTGCACGACCTCGGAGCGCCGGCGCTTGGCCTCGGCCTGGTCGATGACGCCGGCGTTGAGATCGGCGTCGATCGCCATCTGCTTGCCCGGCATCGCATCGAGCGTGAAGCGGGCGCTGACCTCGGACACGCGCCCGGCGCCCTTCGTGACCACGACGAAGTTGATGATCATCAGGATCGCGAACACGACGATGCCGACCGCGTAGTTGCCGCCGACGACGAAGTGGCCGAAAGCCTCGATGACCTTGCCGGCGGCATCGCCGCCGTTGTGGCCTTCGAGCAGCACGATGCGCGTCGAGGCGACGTTGAGCGCCAGACGCAGCAGCGTCGCCACCAGCAGCACGGTCGGGAAGGCCGCGAAATCGAGCGGGCGCAGCGCGTAGATCGACGCCAGCAGCACGATCAGCGAGATCGCGATGTTGAACGTGAAGAACACGTCGAGCAGCAGCGCCGGCAGCGGGATGATCATCATCAGCAGGATGACGAGCAGCAGCACCGGCGCGCCGAGGCCGCTGCGGGCCAGCGTGGTCAGGACTTGCGTGAAGGACGGCGTTTTCATGCGGGCGGAGGACGGGGACGGGAATCCATGCAGGGCGCGCGGGGGGACGCGCGGGAAAATGCCGGGGTGGGGTGCCGACGGCTGGACGGCGCCGGAAACCGGACACCGGCACGGCGGGCGGCGGCCCCCGCCAGCCCGCCGGCGCCGGCGGGAGCTCTACTCGGTGCGCACGCCCGTCGGCACCTCGACCTCCGGCATCCGGATCGGCGCGCCCGGCAGTTCGTGGTCGGCGCGCAGCTGGAACACGTAGGCCAGCACCTGCGCGACCGCCAGGTACAGCGCCACCGGAATGTCGCGATCGATCTTGGCGTTGTAATACAGCGCGCGCGCGAGCAGCGGCGATTCGACCACCGGCACGCCGCTGGCCCCGGCGAGCGCGCGGATGCGCAGCGCGATCTCGTCGATGCCGAGCGCCAGCACCTTCGGCGCCTTCATGGTCTCGGCCTCGTACTTCAGCGCCACCGCGTAGTGTTCGGGGTTGACGATCACGGCATCGGCGCCCGGCACCTGATCCATCATGCGCCGCTGCGCGAACTCCATCTGCATGCGCCGCAGCTTGCCCTTGATCTCGGGCCGGCCCTCGATGTCCTTCATCTCGTCCTTGACCTCCTGCAGCGTCATGCGCAGCTCCTTGGCGTGCTGCCACAGCGTGAACGGCACGTCGAAGCCGGCGATCAGCAGCAGCGGCGCGGCCAGCCACAGCGCAAGCTCGCCGATGCGCGTGCCGGCGTGCGCGAGCGCGAGCGGCAGCGGTTCGGCGGCGAGCCCGAGCAGTTCGGGCTCGGCATCGTGCAGCACCCAGATCGCGACGCTGCCGACCAGCAGGAACTTCGCGAGCGCCTTGCCGAGTTCGGCGAGCGCGTGCAGCGAGAACAGCCGGCCGATGCCGGTCAGCGGATCCAGCCGCTCCCACTTCGGCGCGAGCGATTCGGCCGACCAGTTCCAGCCGCCGATCGCGATCGGCGCGAGCAGCGCCAGCACCCACATCAGCAGCAGGAAGGGCGCGAGCAGCCCGAGCATCGTCAGCAGCGCGTGCCCGAGCGCCTGCGCCGGCCGGGTCGGCTCGAAGATGTCGCGCCACTCCAGCGCGAAGCCGGCGCGCATCAGTTCAAGCAGCGTATCGACGTAGCCCGCGCCCATCGACACCAGCGCCACGCTGCCGCCGAGCGTCAGCAGCGCCGTGCTCAGCTCGCGCGAGCGCGGGATCTGGCCCTTCTCGCGTGCCTGTTCGAGCCGTCGGGGGGTGGGTTCCTCGGTGCGTTCCTGTCCGTCTTCCTCGGCCATCTCAGCCTCCGGCCGCCAGCGCCCGGTGCACGAGCAGGAAGGCGGCGTCGATCAGGCGACGGAATTCCGGCGCGAGCGCCGGCAGCGAATACAGCAGGATCGCCAGCCCGAGCAGCAGCGTCACCGGCAGCCCGACCGCGAAGATGTTCAGCTGCGGCGCGGCGCGGGTCATGACGCCGAAGGCGAGGTTGACGACCAGCAGCGAGGCCATCGCCGGCAGCGCGAACTTCACGGCCCCGGCGAAGATCATCGCGCCGGCATCGGCAAGCTCGCGCCAGCGCTGCAGGGCCAGGCCGTCGGTCGACACCGGCAGCAGGTGGAAGCTCTCGACCACGGTCTCGATCAGCAGCAGGTGACCGTCGAGGCCGAGGAAGATCAGCATGCCGAGCAGGCCGTAGAACTGCGCGAGCAGCGGCGTCGAGGCACCGTTCTGCGGATCGATCAGCGAGGCGTAGCCAAGCCCCATCTGCGTCGAGATCATCTGCCCGCCGGTTTCGAGCGCCGCGAACGCCAGGCGCAGTGCAAAGCCGATGTACAGGCCGATCAGCACCTGCTGCACGCCGATCAGGATGCCGGCCGGCGACATCGGCTCGACCTGCGGCCCCGGCGGCAGCAGCGGCACGGTCACCGCCGTCAGCACCAGCGCCAGTGCCGCGCGCACGCGCCGCGGCAGCGAGCGCGCACCGATCACCGGCGCGACCGACAGCATCGCGGCGATCCGGAACAGCGGCCACACGAAACCGCCGACCCAGCCGGCGATCTCGCTGCTCGTCAGCGGCGGCATCGGGGCGAATCCGGCACGCGCATCAGCCGATCAGCGTCGGGATGCTGCGGTACAGGCGCTCGGTGAAGTCGGTCAGGATCTCGATCATCCAGCCGCCGCCGGCGACGATGACCAGCACCGCAACGATCAGCTTCGGCACGAAGGACAGCGTCTGCTCGTTGATCTGCGTCGCCGCCTGGAACAGGCCGACGACCAGGCCGACGATCAGCATCGCCCCGAGCAGCGGCGCCGACAGCAGCGCCGAGACCTCCAGCGTGCGCTGGCCGAGCGTGATCACGGTTTCCGGAGTCATGGCAGCAAGGCCTCGCGTGCGTTCAGCCGCTGCCCGGTCCGTGGAAGCTCGCGGCCAGCGTGCCCATGACCAGCGGCCAGCCGTCGACCAGCACGAACAGCATCAGCTTGAACGGAAAGGAGATCACCAGCGGCGACAGCATCATCATGCCCATCGCCATCAGCACGCTGGAGACCACGAAGTCGATGATCAGGAACGGGATGAACAGCATGAAGCCGATCTGGAAGGCGGTCTTCAGCTCGCTGGTCACGTAGGCCGGCACCAGCAGCGTGAACGGCACGCTCTCGGGCGATTCGAAGGACTCGCGACCCGAGAGCTTCGCGAACAGCGCCAGATCGGACTCGCGCGTCTGCGCGAGCATGAACTGCGACAGCGGCACGCGCGCCTTCTCGACCGCCTCCTGGAAGCCGATGCGCTCTTCGAGGTACGGCGTCAGCGCCTCGTCGTGCATGCGCTGCAGCACCGGCCCCATGATGAACACGGTCAGGAACAGCGCCAGCCCGATCAGCACCTGGTTCGACGGCGTCTGCATCGTGCCGAGCGCCTGGCGAAGCAGCGCCAGCACGATGACGATGCGCGTGAAGGCCGTGGTCATCAGCACCAGCGACGGCAGCAGCGTCAGCGCCGTCATGATCGCGAGGATCTGCAGGCTGACCGACCACTCCTGCACGCCGCCGGTGCCCGGCGTCATCGTCACCGCCGGCACGCGCGGCTCGGCGAGCGCGAGCGCCGTGGCGGCGCACATCGCGACGAGTCCGCCGCCGAGCGCGAGCGCCCTACGGATGCGGCGGTCCACCGCCGTCCTCCCGTGCCCGGTGGTAATCGGCGAGCGCCGAGCGGAAGTCGAAACGCCGGCGCGGGCTGTCCTCGCCGTCCGTCTCGCCCGCGCCCGCGCCGTGCACGGCCAGGCGGTCGAGCACGTGCAGCGTCGTGACGCTGCCGGGGGTCACGCCGAGCAGCACGCGCTCGCCGTGCACCTCGACCAGCACGATGCGCTCGCGGTTGCCGACGTTGAGCCCGCCGAGGATCGTGATCGGTCCGGAGCTGCGCCTGAGCGTCGGCACCTGCCGCGCCAGCCACGCGAGCGCCAGGATCACCGCGATCACGACCAGCAGCTTGATGCCGAGGTTGACCAGCGAACTCACGTCGAAGGCCGGCGCCGCCGGCGGCGGGGTTTCGGGGGCTGCAGCGGCGCGCCCGGCAGCGAACAGGCTGGCCAGTGCCGGCAGCCTCCACGCGGCCCGCGGGGTCCGGTGTCGCGTTTCCGTCATCAGCGCAGCCTCTTGATGCGTTCCTCGGGACTGACGATCTCGACGATGCGCACGCCGAAGCGGTCGTTGACGACGACGACCTCGCCGCGCGCCACCAGACAGCCGTTGACGAGGATGTCCAGCGGTTCGCCGGCCGGGCGGTCGAGGCGCACGACGTTGCCCTGACTGAGCGCCAGCAGCTCGCGGATCGACAGCCGCGTGCGGCCCAGCTCCATCGACAGCGTGATCGGGATGTCGAGCACGACATCGAGATTGGCCGCCCGCCCGTTCGCGGACGGAACCGGGTCGCCGGCCGTGTCGAAATTCGTGCCGAATCCCCCGCTGTTGCGGGTTGCGGCAGCCGGCTTCGGCGGCGGGGCGGCCGGGCGGGCCGCCGGCTTCGGGGGCGGGGCGGAACTCGCGGCCGCAGGTTCCGTGGCGGCGGCGGGGGATGCGCTGTCTTCGGCGCCTTCGGGCCGGTCCTCGGGTTCGCTCATGGCTTCCTCTCCGCTTTGGCCGGGGCCTTGTCCCGGCCGACGGGTTTCAGGGCGCGTTCGGCGGATGGCAGTTCGAATGTTTCGGGCAGCGACACCAGCCAGCGGTCGATCTGCAGCGCCCGCCAGCCCTGGGTGTCGCCGAAATGGCCGGCAAGCAGGCGCACGCCGTCGACTTCGAGCCGTGCCTGCTCGGGCAGGTCGACCGGGATCGTGTCGCCGACCTGCAGGTTCAGCAGGTCGTTGACGCTGACCTCCAGCTCGGCCAGCACGCAGCTCACCTGCACCTGCGCATCGCGCACGCCCTCCTCCAGCAGCCGCTGCAGACGCTCGTCGCGCAGCGGATGCTCGCGTGCGAGCGCCGCGAGCAGCGTGCCACGCACCGGCTCGAACATCGACGACGGCAGCGCGACGCGCAAGGTGCCGAGCGTGCCGTCGAGCATCAGGTCGATGCCGAACACGATCAGCAGCTCGCCGGGATGGATGGCCGTGACCAGATGCGGGCTGATCTCGGAGGCGTGCTGCGTCCAGCGCACCGGCAGGTAGGGCTGCCAGGCCGAGACCAGCGCCTTTGCGCACAGCGCGTTCAGGCGCTGCACCATGCGCAGCTCCGCGGCCGTGAACTCCAGGCGGTCGGTCTCGCTGTACTGCGTGCCCTGACCGCCGTACCAGGCCCCGACCAGCGAGAACACCAGCGGGTGATCGAACAGGATCAGCCCGGGACCGGCCATCGGCGACAGGCCGATGACGTTGACGCTGCACGGCGGATGCAGGCGCGCGACGAAGTCCTGGTAGGGCTCGGCGTGCACCTCGACCGGCGTCAGCGGCAGGTCGCGACGCAGCAGCTCGTAGAAGCCGAGACCGAGCTGATGCACGAAGCGCATCTGCACGGTGTTCAGCGCCGGCTGGATGCAGGCGATGACGTTCTCGGGGCTGGCGAGGTCGTAGGCGAGCACTTCGCCAGCGGACTGGCCGCGGCCGACCACGACGCGGCCGTTGCCGACGCCTTCCATCAGCGCGTCGAGTTCGTCCTGCGAAAGCAGATCGCGGTTCGGCACGGCGGCGGACTCTCCGGAACGGGGCGGCGATGCAGGCGAGGCCTACTGCATCACGAAGTTGGTGAAGTACACGGCTTCGATGCCGGGCGTGCCGGTTTCGGCGATCAGGATCTTCTGGATTTCCTCCAGCGTCTTCTGCTGCAGCTTCTCCTTGCCGGCCGGTGTGCCGAGTTCGGCGAAGGTCTGGCCGGAGAACAGCAGGATCAGCCGGTAGCGGATCTGCGGGTCATTCTCCTTGACCTTGTCGAGCGCCTTCTGGTCGCGGGCCATGATCGAGACGCTGATCTGCACGTAGCGCAGCACGCCCTGATCGTCGAAGTTGACGACGAAAGGCGGATCGAGCGGCTGGTACTTGGCCGGCCCGGCCGACTTCGGCACCGCGACCGGCACGGCCATCGGCGCGCCATGGCCGCCGGCCGCCACCGCGGAACCATCATCGCCGCCGTGCCCGAGAAACTTGTTGAGGGCGCCGGTGAAGAACAGCGTGGCGCCCACCGCCAGGATCAGCAGGATGAGCACGAGCAGGATGATGATGATCAGCTTGCCCTTGCCGCCTCCGCCACCACCGGCGGCTGCCGCTTCCGCGGGCTTGGCTTCTTCTTTCTTTGCCATGGGTGCAGTCCCTGAGGGTTCGAACGTGAGGCCTGCCAGAGCAATTTGGAAGCCAACTCGACAAGGTTTCGCCGTGGCCTTTCCAATCAGTAGCTTGTCCGCCGGCATCACGTCAGCGGGATTCCCGGACGCGGCACCGGGCCGGCAGGGTGACGGAAATCCGTCGCCGGATGAGCATCAGCCGCCAGCAACCATAGCCGCTGTCCCCGGCCCGCGGCGCCCCGGCGCCGGCTGCAATGCCGCGCAATGCGGATGCCATCCGCAGCCGGCACCGCCGCCCCGGTGGCCGCTGTACCCGCCGCCGGCTTACGATCCCCGCCCCTGTCCCCCGCCGGAGTCCTGACATGTCCTCGACCGAAATCGCCGCTGCCGCGCCGGGGCGCGGCTGGGGACGCGCGCGGCGGGTCGCGGCGGCCTTCGTCGCGCGCAACATCGAGTTCGTGCGCGATCGCACCGCGCTCGGCTGGAATCTGGTGATGCCGGTGCTGATCGTGCTCGGCTTCGCGTTCGGCTACTCCGGCGAGCCGGCGCCGCAGTACAAGATCGGCCTGCTCAATGACGGCGCCGCGCACCCGGCCTTCCTCGATACCCGGCACGTGCAGTTCGTGCCCTACGCCGAGGCCGACACCGAAGCCGCGATCACGCGCGTCGAGCGCCACCAGCTCGACCTGCTCATCGACCTGCGCACGCAGCACTACTGGGTCAACGAGGAATCGGCGAAGGGCTATCTCGCCGAACGGCTGCTGGCCGGCAGCGACGGCGGTTCCGGCTTCCGGCGCGAGGCGGTGCGCGGCCGGGTGATCCGCTACGTCGACTGGCTGATCCCCGGCGTGCTGTCGATGAACATGATGTGGAGCGCGCTGTACGGCGTCGGCTACGTGATCGTGCGCTACCGCAAGAACGGCGTGCTCAAGCGCCTGAAGGCGACGCCGCTGAGTGCCGTCGAATTCCTCGCCGCGCAGATCGGCTCGCGGCTGACGCTGGTGCTGCTGGTCAGCACGCTGGTGTTCACCGGCACGCATCTGCTCATCGGCTACCCGATGTACGGCAGTTATCTGCACCTGCTGCTGGTGTTCGCGCTCGGCGCGAGCAGCCTGATCGGCATCGGTCTGGTGATCGCCGCGCGCCTGCGCACCGAGGAGATGGCCGACGGCCTGCTGAACCTGATCTCGTGGCCGATGATGTTTTTATCCGGCATCTGGTTCTCGCTCGACGGCATGCACCCGTGGGTGCAGAAGCTCGCGCTGATCTTCCCGCTGACGCACGTCACGACCGCGGCGCGCGCGGTGATGATCGACGGCGCCGGCCTCGCGACCATCGCCCCGCAGCTCGGCGTGCTCGCCGGCTTCACGCTG
>NZ_DAOLKE010000158.1:0-8093 GCF_035331805.1 Plasticicumulans sp.
GCGAAGCCGGCGGCCACGCCGGCCGCGCTGCCGGCCGGTGCCTGGCCGTTCTCGAAGCGCATGGAACAGCGCGTGCCGATGACGCGTCTGCGCGCCCGCATCGCCGAACGCCTGCTGGAGGCGAAGAACACCACGGCGATGCTGACGACGTTCAACGAAATCAACATGAAGCCGGTCATCGACCTGCGCAACAAGTACAAGGACCAGTTCGAGAAGTCGCACGGCGTCAAGCTCGGTTTCATGTCGTTCTTCGTCAAGGCGGTGGTCGAGTCGCTGAAGCGCTACCCGGCGGTCAATGCCTCGATCGACGGCAACGACATCGTCTACCACGACTACTACGACGTCGGCATCGCGGTCAGCTCGCCGCGCGGTCTGGTCGTGCCGATCCTGCGCAACGCCGAGGACATGTCGCTCGCCGACATCGAGAAGGCGATCGGTGACTTCGGCAAGCGCGCGAAGGAAGGCTCGCTGACCGTCGAGGAAATGACCGGCGGCACCTTCACGATCACCAACGGCGGCGTGTTCGGCTCGCTGATGTCGACGCCGATCCTGAACCCCCCGCAGAGCGGCATCCTCGGCATGCACGCGACCAAGGACCGCGCCGTCGTCGAGAACGGCCAGGTCGTCGCACGGCCGATGATGTACGTCGCGCACTCCTACGATCACCGCATCATCGACGGCAAGGAGGCGGTCGGCTTCCTCGTCGCCGTCAAGGAAGCGATCGAGGATCCGGCGCGGATGCTGCTCTCCGTCTGAGCGCACGACCCGGCGATTTCGGGGCGGGGGTCCGGCACCCCTGCCCCGTCGCGCCTGCCCGTTCGTTTGCGCCCCATCCCTTACCGGAAGCACTCTTTTAGGGAGACTGTCATGGCCAAGACTTATGACGTCGTCGTCATCGGCGGCGGCCCGGCCGGCTACGTCGCGGCGATCCGCTGCGCCCAGCTCGGCCTCGCGACCGCCTGCGTCGAGAAGTGGATCAACATCGAAGGCAAGCCCGCACTCGGCGGCACCTGCCTGAACGTCGGCTGCATCCCGTCCAAGGCACTGCTCGAATCCTCCGAGCACTACCACAAGCTGCAGCACGGCCTCGAAGCCCACGGCATCAGCGTCGGCGAGGCGTCGGTCGATGTCGCGAAGATGATCGGCCGCAAGGAGCAGATCGTCTCGCAGCTGACCGGCGGCATCGCGCAGCTGTTCAAGGCCAACAAGGTCGACTGGCTGCAGGGCCGCGGCAAACTGCTCGCCGAGCGCCAGGTCGAGGTCACCGGCCACGACGGCGCGGTCGAGGTGGTCGAGGCCGACAACGTCATCATCGCCGCCGGCTCGGTGCCGATCGACATCGGCGCGGCGCCGAAGGATGACAAGCTGATCGTCGATTCGACCGGCGCGCTCGCCTTCACCGAGGTGCCGAAGCGCTTCGGCGTCATCGGTGCCGGCGTCATCGGCCTCGAACTCGGCTCGGTCTGGAAGCGCCTCGGCGCCGAGGTCGTGATCCTCGAAGCGGTCGAGGACTTCCTCGCCGCCGCCGACCATCAGATCGCCAAGGATGCGCTGCGCCAGTTCCAGAAGCAGGGCCTCGACATCCGCCTCGGTGCGCGCGTGACCGGCTCGACCAAGACCGACACCGAGGTCACGGTCCAGTACACCGACAAGAACGGCAACCACGAGCTCACCTTCGACAAGCTGCTGGTCTCGGTCGGCCGGCGCCCGGCCACCGACGGCATCGCCGATGCCGCCGCCGATCTGGTGCTGAACGAGCGCGGCTTCATCCACGTCGATGACGAGTGCCGCACCAACCTGCCCGGTGTCTGGGCGATCGGTGACTGCGTGCGCGGCCCGATGCTCGCGCACAAGGGCAGCGAGGAAGGCATCATGGTCGCCGAGTTCATCGCCGGTAATCACGGCCACATGAACTACGACACCATCCCGTGGGTGATCTACACGCAGCCCGAGATCGCCTGGGTCGGCAAGACCGAACAGCAGCTCAAGCACGAGGGCGTGCCGGTCAAGATCGGCACCTTCCCGTTCGCTGCCAACGGTCGCGCCAAGGCCATGGATGCCGCGGCCGGCATGGTCAAGATCATCGCCCACGCCGAAACCGACCGCGTGCTCGGTGCGCACATCTGCGGGCCGATGGCCTCGGAGCTGATCCAGGAGCTGGTGGTCGCGATGGAATTCGGCGCGAGCGCCGAGGACCTGCAGATGACCATCCACGGTCATCCGACGCTGGCCGAAGCCGTGCATGAGGCCGCGCTGTCGGTCGACAAGCGTGCATTGCACCGCGTGAACTGAGCGCAGCCCGCCGCCACCCCGGACCCCGCCTTCTGGCGGGGTCTGTCTTTTCCGGCCCTCCCCGATGTCCGGTGCTCGCGACGATGCGTGGCATTCGCCGTGCATGCCGTCCACAATCGGACACACAGGAGCCGGCGCAGACCCGCACCGGCAGGAGATTCCGACCATGAGTGCCAGCACCCGGCCGGTGGCGGTCGTCACCGGTGCCAACCGCGGACTCGGATTCGAAACCTCGCGCCAGCTCGCCCGGCGCGGCTATCTGGTCGTCGTCACCAGCCGCCATCCCGAGGCCGGCGAGGTCGCAAGCGAACGCCTGCAGGCCGCGGCCGCCGAGGGCGGCGGCGAGATCGTGCTGCAGCCGCTCGACGTGACGCGACCCGACAGCATCGCCGCGCTCGGCGCCTTCGTGCAGGCCCGCTGCGGCCGGCTCGATGCGCTGGTCAACAACGCCGGCGTGCTGCTCGACGGCCACGGCCTCGACGATGCCACCGGCAGCAGCGTGTTCGCCGCCAGCCTCGAAACCCTGCGCACGACCATGGAAACCAACGTCCACGGCCCGCTGCTGCTCGCGCAGGAGTTCGTGCCGCTGATGCGCCGGCGCGGCTACGGCCGCATCGTCAATGTATCGAGCGGCATGGGCCAGCTCGCTGACATGGGCGGCCAGTGGCCGGCCTACCGGCTGTCGAAGACGGCGCTGAACGCGCTGACGCGCATCCTCGCCGCCGAGACCGCCCGCACCGGCATCCTCGTCAACGCCGTGTGTCCGGGCTGGGCGCGCACCGACATGGGCGGCCCGAAGGCCGAGCGCACGCCCGAGGAAGCCGCCTCCGGCATCGTCTGGGCGGCGACGCTGCCCGACGACGGCCCGAGCGGCGGCTTCTTCCGCGACGGCAAGCCGATCCCGTGGTGAGCGCGCCGCGCCCGCAATCTCCCGCCCGCCGCCGGAGTCCCGATCGCCGTGGTTCCCGCCCTGCTCTGTCTGCTCGGCTGTCAGCTGCTCGGTGAGGCGCTGGTGCAGCTGACGCGCGCACCGGTCCCCGGTCCGGTGCTCGGCATGCTGCTGCTCGCCCTCTGGCTCGGTCTGGTCGCGCGCGGGCGCATCCCCGCGGCGCTCGGCCAGACCGCCGACGTGCTGCTTGCGCACCTGTCGCTGCTGTTCGTGCCGGCCGGCGTCGGCGTGATGCTGCATCTGCAGCGCATCGCCGCCGAATGGCTGGCGATCGTCGCGGCGCTGGTGCTGAGCACGCTGCTCGCGATCGCCGCGACCGCCATCGCGATGCGCGCGGTGCTGCGCCGGCTGCCGCCGCCCGCCGACGACAGCGACGGCAGGGATGCCCATGGATAGGAACCTGCTCGACATCTGGGTCTACCTGTCGGCGCAGCCGCTGCTGTGGCTGGCGGTGACGCTCGCGGCGTATCTGGCCGGCTACCGGCTGTTCATGGCCTCGCACCAGCGCGCCTGGCTGAACCCGGTGGCACTGGCCATCCTGCTGATCGCCGGGCTGCTCGCCGTGACCGGCACGCCGTATGCGCGCTACTTCGAAGGCGCGCAGTTCGTGCATTTCCTGCTCGGCCCGGCGACCGTCGCGCTCGCCGTGCCGCTGGTGCGCCACTGGGCGCGCATCCGCCGGATGTGGCTGCCGCTCGCGGTCGGGCTCGTCGCCGGCTCGCTGACCGCGGCGCTGTCGGCGATGGCGATCGCCTGGGGGCTCGGTGCCAGCCTGCGCACGGTGCTGTCGATGGCGCCGAAGTCGGTGACGACGCCGGTGGCGATGGGCATCGCCGAGAAGATCGGCGGCCTGCCGTCGCTGACCGCGGTGCTGGTGATCCTGACCGGCATCGTCGGTGCCGTGCTCGGTCCGGGCCTGCTCGCACGCCTCGGCATCCGCGAGGACGAAGTCCGCGGCTACGCGCTCGGCGTCGCTGCCCACGGCATCGGCACGGCGCGGGCCTTCCAGCTCGGCAGTCTGTGCGGCGCCTTCGCCGGACTCGCGATCGGGCTGAACGCGCTGCTGACGGCGCTGCTCGTGCCGCTGCTGGCAAGCATGCTCGGCCTGTCCTGAACGGCCACGGCTGCTAGATTCCTCGCAGGCCGCGCCCGGCCCTGTCCACGACTGCGCGCCCGCTGCCACCCGCAGCAGCGGCGCCGATTGCAATGCGTCCGTTCCCTGCACACCTCCTTCCACCCGCACGCCTGTTGCCCTGCCTGTCATTCGGAGGCCCCGATGCCACGGATTTCCGCCCGCCTGCCCGCTGTTGCCGCGCTGGCACTGCTGGCCGCCTGCACCGTCACGCCCGGCGTGATCTCCGGTCCGCGCGGCCCGGCCGCGCTGCCGCCCGACACCGTCTGGCTCGATCAGAACTGGTCCGACGAGGACCGCGACCTCTGGTGGTTCACCGGTCAGGGCTCGCACATGATCCCGTACGACTGGTTCCTCGCCCTGCCCGGGGCCGACGGCAAGCCGTTCCGGGCCGATCCGACCCTCGCCGGCTACGGCTTCCTGACCACGCCGGCGACCGTGCGCAATCCCGACGCGCTGCCGGTCGGCTTCGTCAAGGATCAGCGCCCGGCCACCGACATCCGCGGCCAGTGGCTCGGCATGACCTGCGCGGCCTGCCACACCGCGCAGCTGCGCATCAAAGGCGTCGAGGTGCGCGTCGACGGCGGCCCCGGGCTGGTCGATTTCGACGGCTTCATGAACGGCATGGTCGCGGCGATGGACCGCGCCGCTGCCAGCCCCGACGCCTTCTCGCGCTTCGCCGCCGAGGTGCTCGGCAGCAACGCCACGCCCGAAAAACTCGCCGACCTGCGCACGGCCTTCGGCGAGCACACGCAGTTCCTGAAGACGCGCATCGCCGCCAACGCCATCCCGCGCCCGGCCGGCCACGGCCGCGTCGATGCCTTCGGCCAGATCTTCAACCAGGCGGTCGTGCACGCGCTCGGCGTGCCCGGCAACGCCCACCCGGCCGATGCACCGGTCTCGTACCCGTTCATCTGGGATGCGCCGCAGCATGATCGCCTGCAGTGGAACGGCAGCGCACTGAACCTCGGGGCCGGGCCGCTGGCGCGCAACTCCGGCGAGGTGGTCGGCGTGTTCGGCACCGTGAACGTGAACCAGCCCGGCTTCGGCATGCGCGGCTATGCGTCCTCGCTCGACACGCAGCAGCTCGACGGCCTCGAACGCCTGCTGACGACGCTGTGGTCGCCCGAATGGCCGTCGAAGTACGCCGGCCCGCTCGATGCGACGCTGGTCGCGCGCGGCAAGACGCTGTTCGCCGCCAACTGCGCGGGCTGCCACCAGAACATCGACGCGAAGGGCAGCGTCACCTTCGATCGTGCCGATCCGAACCGCCGCATCACCGCGCAGATGATCGACCTCGGCAAGGTCGGCACCGATCCGCACATGGCGAAGAACGTGCTCGCCTGCACCGCCGACACCGGCCCGCTGAACGGCCGGCCGGTCGCGGTGCTGCCGTTCGGGCCGAAGCTCAAGCCGAAGGATCTGTGCGTGAACGTCACCGGCAACGTCGTCGTCGGCGCGATTCTCGGCAACAACCCGCCGGTCAGCCTGTTCCAGGTGCTGGAGTTCCTGAAAGGCAGCCAGGCCCTGAAGGCCAAGCTGATGAACCCGCAGTACAAGGCCCGGCCGCTGAACGGCATCTGGGCGACGGCGCCCTACCTGCACAACGGCTCGGTGCCGACGCTCGCCGACCTGCTGCAGCCGCCGGCGCAGCGTCCGAAGACCTTCCACGTCGGCGATCGCGAATTCGACGCCGGAAAGGTCGGCTACGTCACCGACCGCGGTCCGTTCGTCTACGACACCGCCGAGCCGGGCAACAGCAATGCCGGCCACCTGTACGGCACGAAGCTCGCCACGGCCGACAAGCGCGCGCTGCTGGAGTACCTGAAGTCGCTGTAAGCGCCGTTTCTGCACCCGCCAGCCCCGCCGACGGCGGAGCCTCCCGGAAGCGGAGGCTCCGCCGTCGGTTTTTGCGCCGCGTGCCGGGCTCGCGGCGACTACGCTCGCGCTTCAACACCGGCGGGAGAACGTGCAGCGATGACCCATCTGATCGGCAGCGACTGGCAGCCCGGCGGCGGCGAATCCTTCGCGTCGGAAAACCCCGCGACCGGCGCGATGCTCTGGCGCGGCCATGCCGCCGATGCCGCCGATGTCGATGCCGCGGTGCGCGCCGCACGCGCGGCCTTCCCGGCCTGGGCAGCCCTGGACTTCGAGGCGCGCGTCGAACGGCTGCGCGCCTTCGAGGCCACGCTGCAGGCCAACGCCCCGGAACTCGCCGGCACCATCTCGGCCGAGACCGGCAAGCCGCGCTGGGAGACGGCGACCGAGGTCACGGCGATGATCGCCAAGATCGGCATCTCGATCGCCGCGCACGCCGAGCGCACCGGCACGCGCGAAGGCACGGCCGCCGGCGTGCGCGCGGTGCTGCGCCACCGGCCGCACGGCGTGGTCGCGGTGTTCGGCCCGTACAACTTCCCCGGCCACCTGCCGAACGGCCACATCGTGCCGGCGCTGCTCGCCGGCAATACCGCCGTGTTCAAGCCGAGCGAGCAGACACCGCTGGTCGCCGAGCGCACCGTGCAGCTCTGGCAGGCTTCGGGCCTGCCGGCCGGCGTGCTGAACCTCGTGCACGGCGCGCGTGCGACCGGGCAGGCGCTGGCCACGCATCCGGAACTCGACGGCCTGTTCTTCACCGGCAGCCACGCCACCGGCGAATGGCTGCACCGCAGCTTTGCCGGGCGCACCGGCCGCATCCTCGCGCTCGAACTCGGCGGCAACAATCCGCTGATCGCCGATGCCGTCACGCTCTCCGACCTCGACGCCGCCTGCTGGCACATCGTGCAGTCGGCCTGGATCACCGCCGGCCAGCGCTGCACCTGCGCGCGCCGGCTGATCGTGCCGCTCGGGGCACGCGGCGATGCGCTGATCGAACGGCTCTGCCAGTGGCTCGACGGCATCCGCATCGGCGCGCCCGATGACGAACCCGAGCCGTTCATGGGGCCGCTGATCTCGAACGCCGCCGCCGATGCGCTGCTGAACTTCCAGACCGATCTCGAACTGGCCGGCGCCCGGGTGCTGCGCCGCGCCCAGCGCCTCGACCCCGCCCGTCCGC
The DNA here is from genome assembly GCF_035331805.1 of Plasticicumulans sp. Lineage (NCBI taxonomy): Bacteria > Pseudomonadati > Pseudomonadota > Gammaproteobacteria > Candidatus Competibacteraceae > Plasticicumulans > Plasticicumulans sp. Next base: position 7,426 of record NZ_DAOLKE010000158.1, read on the forward strand.
TGCTGACGCCGGCGCTGCTCGACGTGAGCGCATGCAGCCTGCGCCCCGACGCCGAAGCCTTCGGCCCGCTGCTGCAGCTCGTGCGCGTCGCCGACTTCGAGACCGCACTCTGGGAGGCCAACCACACGCGCTTCGGCCTCGCCGCCGGCCTGCTGTCCGACGATGCGACACGCTGGCAGCAGTTCCGCACCACGATCCGCGCCGGCATCGTCAACTGGAACCGCCCGACCACCGGTGCGGCCAGCAGCGCCCCGTTCGGCGGCATCGGCGACAGCGGCAACCTGCGCCCGAGCGCGTATTACGCGGCCGACTACTGCGCGTATCCGGTCGCGTCGCTGGAGGCGGATACGCTCACGCGGCCGGCGCAGGCAGGGACGGGGCTGGTGCCGCCGGCATGAGACAACCGCAGCGCCCGCCCGGGCCACCGCGACGGGATGGACGCCAGAAGTCCGGTGCGTCAGGGGGGTGGTAATTCTCGCTGCGGGATGCAGGTCGGGGTCGGAATGCGCCTGCGCAGTGCAGGCAGTCGATGGCGCGTACTGGAATCCCGACGCTATAGTTCATCGGCGCACCCGCCTGCGTGTTTCCGGGTACTTTTGCAGACGCTGGTTTGCTGGCATGACGCGGAAGGCGGATTACGGTGTGCGGAAAGGATGGTGAGCCTTGAT
>NZ_DAOLKE010000159.1:0-8085 GCF_035331805.1 Plasticicumulans sp.
GCCGTGTGCGGGGCGTGCTTCAGCGGGTTGTCGTCGGCGTCGAGCGCGCCGGTTTCGACGGCGCGGATTTCCTCGCGGATCGAGATCATCGCGTCGATGAAGCGGTCGAGTTCGGACTTCGGCTCGCTCTCGGTCGGCTCGATCATCAGCGTGCCGGGCACCGGGAAGCTCATCGTCGGGGCGTGGAAGCCGTAGTCGATCAGGCGCTTGGCCACGTCCTCGACGCTGATGCCGGTGCTGTCCTTGATCGGGCGCAGGTCGATGATGCACTCGTGCGCGACGCGGCCGTTCGGGCCGGTGTAGAGCACCGGGTAGTGCGGCGCGAGCCGGGTGGCGATGTAGTTGGCGGCGAGGATCGCGTGTCCGGTGGCGCTGGTGAGGCCCTCGGCGCCCATCAGGCGGATGTAGGTCCACGAGATCGGCAGGATGCTCGCCGAACCGCCCGGTGCGGCGGTGACGGCACCGATCGCCTGCTCGCCGCGCCCGGGCAGGAACTCGGCCAGATGCGCCGCGACCGCCACCGGCCCGACGCCGGGACCGCCGCCGCCGTGCGGGATGCAGAAGGTCTTGTGCAGGTTCAGGTGCGAGACATCGCCGCCGAAGGCACCGGGCGCGGCCAGCCCCACCAGCGCGTTGAGGTTGGCGCCGTCGATGTACACCTGCCCGCCGTGGGCGTGGACGATCTCGCAGAGTTCGCGCACGCCGGACTCGAACACGCCGTGCGTCGACGGATACGTGATCATGATCGCGGCCAGATGCGCGGCGTGCTGCGCGGCCTTGGTGCGCAGGTCGCCGAGATCGACGTTGCCGTTGCGGTCGCAGGCGACGACGACGACGCGCATGCCGGCCATCTGCGCCGAGGCCGGATTGGTGCCGTGCGCCGAGGACGGGATCAGGCAGACATCGCGATGCCCCTCGCCGCGGCTCTCGTGGTACTTGCGGATGATCAGGAGACCCGCGTACTCGCCCTGCGAACCGGCGTTCGGCGCGAGCGACACGGCGGCGTAGCCGGTTGCGGCGCACAGCATCGCTTCGAGTTCGGCGATCAGTTGCGCATAGCCGCGCGCCTGATCGGCCGGTGCGAACGGGTGCAACTGCGCGAATTCCGGCCAGGTGACCGGGATCATCTCGGTGGTGGCGTTGAGCTTCATCGTGCAGGAGCCGAGCGGGATCATCGCGCGGTCGAGCGCGATGTCGCGGTCGGCGAGCCGGCGCAGGTAGCGCAGCATGTCGGTCTCGCTGCGGTGCGCCGAGAACACCGGATGCGTCAGGAACGGGCCGCTGCGCAGCAGCGCGGCCGGCAGCCCGCCGGCGCCGGCGGCATCGAGCGCGTCGAGTTCCGGCAGCGCCGCCTCGCCTTCCGCGAACACGCCCCACAGCGTTTCGAGGTCGGTGCGCGTGACGGTCTCGTCGAAGGACAGCCCGAGCGTCGCATCGTCGATCTCGCGCAGGTTGTAGCCGGCGGCGCGCGCGCGGGCGTGGATCGCGGCGGTCTGCGCGCCGGTGGCGACGGTCAGCGTGTCGAAGAAGGCTTCGGGGGCGACCGTGAAGCCCTGGCCGCGCAGGCCGGCGGCGAAGATCGCGGTCAGGCGGTGCACGCGCTGCGCGATGCGCTGCAGGCCCTCGGGGCCGTGCCAGCAGGCGTACAGGCTCGCCATCACCGCGAGCAGCACCTGCGCGGTGCAGATGTTCGAGGTCGCCTTCTCGCGGCGGATGTGCTGCTCGCGGGTCTGCAGCGCCAGCCTGAGCGCCGCGGCGCCGTGGCTGTCGATCGACACGCCGACCAGACGCCCCGGCATCACGCGCTTCAGTGCATCGCGCGTGGCGAGGAAGCCCGCGTGCGGACCGCCGAAGCCCATCGGCACGCCGAAACGCTGGCTGCTGCCGACCACGACATCGGCACCCCAGGCTCCGGGCGGCGCGAGCAGGCACAGCGCCAGCGGATCGGCCGCGACCGCGAGCAGGCCGCCGCGCGCGTGCAGGGTCTCGGCGAGCGCGCGGTAGTCGCGCACCGCGCCGTTGGCACCGGGGTATTGCAGCAGCGCGCCGAAGCAGTCGAGGCCGGGCAGTACGCTGAGCGGATCGCCGGTGACGATGCGGATGCCGAGCGGCTCGGCGCGCGTGCGCAGCACGGCGAGCGTCTGCGCGAACACGTCATCGGCGACGAAGAAGGTCGCGCTCTTCGAGCGCCCGCCGCGCTGCAGCAGCGTCATCGCCTCGGCGGCGGCGGTGGCCTCGTCGAGCATCGAGGCATTGGCGATGTCGAGACCGCTCAGCTCGCAGATCAGCGTCTGGAAGTTCAGCAGCGCTTCGAGCCGGCCCTGGGAGATTTCCGGCTGGTACGGCGTATAGGCCGTGTACCAGGCCGGGTTCTCCAGCACGTTGCGCAGCACCACCGGCGGCACGTGCGTGCCGTAGTAGCCCTGGCCGATCAGCGACTTCAGCACCGTGTTGCGCGCGGCGACGCTGCGCAGCTCGGCGAGCACCGCGGCCTCGTCGACGGCCGGGGCGATCGCCATCGCATCAGAGCGGCGGATGTCGGCCGGCACGACTTCATCGATCAGCGCCGCCAGCGAGCCGACGCCGAGCGTGGCCAGCATCGCCGCCTGTCCGGCGGCATCGGGGCCGATGTGACGGCGGACGAAATCGGTGTCTGGTTCGAGATCGGCGAGCGGGCGCCGCGGGTCGGTCATGGTCGGAAACCTCGGGGGACTGGGAAGCGGAGGCGACGGCTGCACACGGCAGGGGCCGTCACTGCAGGCGCGGCATTGTCCCGGTGCCGGTGCGGGCCGCGCAAATCGGCTGTTCAGCCGGCGTTACGCCGTCCGCCCGGACGGGGTACGCGCAAACATTCATAAAGTGTGGGTTTACCGAATCTTAACCGGCGGTAAGGTAGCTGCCCGTACGCCGTGATTCGTCGTACGGCTCACCCGCGTGCAACAAGCCCCCCCTCGCCGATGCCCTCTCTTCCTGCCAGCCGACGTCCACCCCCGCTGCCCCTGATCCTGGTGTGGTTCGTGCTGCTGCTCGCGCTGTGGACGGCGGTCAGCCTGTACCTGCACGCCCGCCTGCAGTCGCACATGCGCAGCACGGCGGAGCAGATGCAGGTGATCGCAGCCGCGCACGCCCGGGCGATCGAGGAATGGTGGCTGCTGCACGAGAGCAACGCCGGCCTGCTGGCGCTCGCCGGTGGCGCGCACTCGCCGGTGCACCGGCTGAAGCTCGACGCGCAGCGCAAGTCCCGCGCCAATACCTGGCTGCAGTCGATCGTGCTGACCCACGACTACCTGAGTGCCGTGCTGCTCGATGCGAGCGGCATGCCGGTGGCCGAGTCGGTGCGCCCGGGTTCGCCGCTCGTGTCCGGCGTCGCCCCCGGCGCCTTTGCCCAGCTGCTCGCCCGCGAAGAGGGCGGTTATCTGCCGGCGACCGACGGCCTGAGCCTGCTGTGGCTGAAACCGCTCGGGGTCGAGGCCGGCTGGCTGGTGCTGCGTCACGGCCTGCAGGAAGTGCAGGCGCTGCTCGATCCCGGTCCGCAGGCCCTCCCCGGCCTGCAGCTGCGGCTGGTCCAGCATACGGCGCAGGGCATGCAGTACCTGCAACTGCCGTCCGGCGCAGAACCGGCGAAGCCCGACGATCCGCTGATCGCCCGCCTGCCGGCCCCCGGCCATCCGGCCGAACTGCTGACCGATACCCTCGGCCCGGACGGCCAGCCGGTGCTCGCGGCCATCCATGGCAACATCGGTCCGGACTGGACGCTGGTCGCGCTGATGTCGCGCCAGGCCATCCTGGAAGCCCTGCACCCGCAGATCATCCAGACCCTGGTCATGGCCGTCATCACCTCGCTGGTCTGCACGCTGGCGATGTGGAGCGCGCGACGCCACCAGATCGATGCGGCGCTGCGCGTCTCGCACGACGAACTGCAGCGCGTGGTCGAGGCCCGCACCGCCGAGCTGTGCCAGAGCCTGGAGCGCCTGCACGCCGAGGCCGTTCGCCGCGAACAGGTGCAGGCCGAACGCGACGGCCTGTTCTCGCTCGCCGGTGACCTGCTGGCGATCGTTGATGACAAGGGCATGTTCCTGCGCGTGAATCCGGCCTGGGAGCGCACGCTCGGCCATCCGGTGGTGCAGATCGAAGGCACGCACTGGCTCGACTGGCTGCATCCGGATGACGTGCAGCGCAGCCTGGAGACCGCCGCGCAGCTGGCCGGCGGCCAGCCGCTGCAGCATTTCGCCAACCGCTGCCGGCATGCCGACGGCGGCTGGCGCTGGCTGGAGTGGTCGGCGGTGCGTGATCCGCAGCACGGCCACATCTACGCGGTGGCGCGCGATGTCACCGAACGGCGCGAAAACGAACAGAAGCTGCGTCTGGCGCATCGCGGCCTCGATGCCTCACCGAACAGCGTGCTGATCGCCGATGCCGTGCAGCCGGGGCTGATCGTGCTGTACGCCAATCCGGCCTACGAGCGCCTGAGCGGCCGGCCGCTCGCCGGGGTCATCGGCCAGCCGTGCGATTTCATGACCGATGCCGACACTGATCCGCAGGCCCTTGTCGAGCTGCGCGCCGCGCTCGCCAAAGGCTGCGACACGCGCATCGAGATGCAGTGCCGGCGCGCCGACGGCAAGCCGTTCTGGACCAACCTGCACCTGGCACCGGTGCGCGAGCCGCACGGACGGATCTCGCACTGGGTCGTGATCCAGCAGGACGTCACCGCGCGGCGCAGCATCGAGGCCAGACTCGTGCATCAGGCCGGGCACGACGCGCTGACCGGGCTGCCGAACCGCACGCGCCTGCGCGAACGCCTCAAGCACGCGCTGGCACGCGCGCGGCGCAGCGGCGGGCGCATCGCGGTGCTGTTCGTCGATCTCGACCGCTTCAAGACCATCAACGACAGCCTCGGCCACGCGGTCGGTGACGCGCTGCTCTGCGAGGTCGCCCAGCGCCTGAAGCAGAGCGTGCGCACCGGCGATCTGGTCGCGCGCCTCGGCGGCGACGAGTTCGTCGTGCTCGCCGAGCACATCGGCCGGCCCGACGACGCCGCGCGCGTGGCGCGCAAGCTGATCGAGGTCATCGAGCTGCCCTACGCCGTCGCCGGGCGCGAGTTCGTGCTGTCGGCGAGCATCGGCATCGGCCTGTATCCGGACGATGCCGGCGACCTCGACACGCTGCTGCGCGTTGCCGACACCGCGATGTACGGCGTCAAGCACGGCGGTCGCAACGGCTACGGCTACTACGAACCGGCGATGCACGAGCGGGCGCTCGCCGCGCTCGAACGCGAACGCGACCTGCGCGGGGCGCTGGAGCGCGGCGAGTTCGAACTGCACTACCAGCCGCAGGTGGAACTCGCGAGCGGGCGCATCGTCGCGGTCGAGGCGCTGCTGCGCTGGCGCCATCCGCAGCGCGGCCTGGTGCCGCCGGACCAGTTCATCCCGATCGCCGAGGAAAGCGGGCTGATCGTGCCGATCGGCGACTGGGTCACGCGCACTGCCTGCGCGCAGCTCGGCGAATGGCAGCACCTCGGGCTCGGACCGCTGCGCATGGCCGTGAACCTGTCGGCCCGGCAGTTCCGCCGCGCCGAGATCGTCGCCGAGACGCTGGCCGCGGTCGAAGCCGCCGGCATCGCGCCGCAATCGCTGGAACTGGAGATCACCGAGAGCCTGCTGATGGACGATGTCGAACGCGCGCTGACCCGCATGCACGCACTCGGCGACCGCGGCCTGCGGCTGGCGATGGACGACTTCGGCACCGGCTATTCGTCGCTCGCGTTCCTGAAGCGCTTCCCGGTCGGGATGCTGAAGATCGACCGGCTGTTCGTGCGCGATCTCACCGAAAACGCCGCCAACGCCGCCATCGCGCGCACCATCGTGCAGCTCGGCCAGAACCTCGGCCTGACCGTGCTCGCCGAGGGCGTCGAGGAGGCCGAGCAGGCCGAGATGCTGCGCGGCTTCGGCTGCACGCTGATCCAGGGCTGGCTGACCGGCCGGCCGCAGCCGGCCGCAGACCTCCGCAAACTGCTCGAAGCCCAGCGGGCCGGTCAGACCGTGCTGCCGCCGGCCCCGCCGCCGGCGCGGGTCGTGGCCTTGCGCGCGGGCTGAACGGCGGCCTTCGTGGCCTGCAGGCGAACCTCACGGCCGCCGGCGGCTCAGAAACAGGGGCCATACCCGGCCACCGAGGAGCCCTGCCATGAGCGTCAAGCCGATTCCGGACGGTTACACCGCCGTCACCCCGTATCTGGTCGTGCGCGATGCCGCGTCGCTGCTCGGGTTCATCCAGGCCGCGTTCGACGCCGAGCTGGTGATGCGCATGCCGCGCCCGGATGGTGCGCTCGCCCATGCGGAGCTGCGCATCGGCGGTGCGGCGCTGATGCTCGGCGAAGCCTGCGAACAGCTGGGCGAGATGCCGGCCTCGCTGTACCTGTACCTGCCGGATGTCGATGCCGCCTACGCGCGTGCGCTGACCGCCGGAGCCACGGCGGTACGCGCACCCGAAGACATGTTCTACGGCGATCGCGTCGCCAGCGTGCGCGACGCCCACGGCAACCTGTGGTCGATCGGCACGCACATCGAGGACGTGCCGCCCGAAGAACTGCCGGCCCGCGCCGCCGCGGCCTGGGGTCAGCCGCCCTCGGGCGTGGCGCACTGAGTCACGCCGGCCGCTCACGCCGGCGGGCCGGGTTCGATGTGCACCGCCAGCCATACCGCCGCCGGCTCGGTGCTGGTCGCCGCCACCCGGTGCCGGCAGTGCGCCGGCAGCAGCAGCCAGTCGCCGGGCAGCAGCGCCCGGCGCCTGCCATCGGCAAACTCCAGTTCGGCGTGACCGGCGAGCAGCGCCACCCATTCGTCGCCGGGCTGGTCGTACCAGGCCCCGGGCGGGGTACTCTGGCCGCGCGACAGGATGCGTTCGATGCGCACGCCGGGGCTCCGGTACAGCAGCCCGAAGGCTTCCGCATCGAGACGGGCAGGAATGCCCGCAAACAGATTGCCGCTGTCCGGCTGTTCCATGTTCCTCGCCCCCTGATCCATTCCCCTGCCCTGCATGTGGCAAGGATGCACCGTTTCCGGGCGCCGGATACACTCGCGGCCGCCTTCCTGCCCACGTCAGCCGCCACGCTCCGGGAGCCCGCCCCATGCTGATCGCCTTCCTGATCCGCGACGGTCGTCTGGAGCAGACGCCGCTGCACGTGCAGGACGACGCGCCGATCCCGCCGGACCTCATGCAGCAGATCGTCTGGGTCGATCTCAACGAGCCGACCGAGGAGGAGCGCGAGTGGGTCGAGGCGCAGTTCGGGCTGGAACTGCCCGAATACCGCGAGATGAATGATCTCGAACCCTCGGCGCGCCTGTACGAGGACGAGGACGGCCTGCACCTGCATTCGTACTTCCTGAGCGATCAGGAGGAACAGCCGCGCAACATCACGGTCGCCTTCGCCGTGCTCGGCGGCCGGCTGTTCACGCTGCACGAGGACGATCTTTCGACCTTCCGGCTGTTCCGGCTGCGCGCACGCCGCCAGATCGGGCTGGTCAAGGATGTCGGCGACATCATCCTCGGCCTGTTCGAGGCCAAGGTCGAACACATCGCCGACAAGCTCGAAGAGATCTACTCCGAACTCGAAGCCCTGAGCCACCGCGTGCTCGCCGAGACCGATTCGGACATGGAGGACGTGCTGTCGGGGCTGGCCGTGCAGGAGGACATGAACGGCAAGGCGCGCCTGATCCTGCTCGACACGCGCCGCACGCTGTCCTTCCTGCTGCGCTACGCGATCGCCGGCCGCGGCGAGGACATCCGCGAGATCCTGCGCGATGTCGAATCGCTGACCAGCCACACCGCCTTCCTGTTCGACAAGGTCAACTTCCTGATGGACGCGGCGATGGGCTTCATCAACATCGAGCAGAACAAGATCATCAAGATCTTCTCGATCGCCGCCGTCGTGTTCCTGCCCCCGACGCTGGTCGCCTCGCTGTACGGCATGAACTTCCAGCACATGCCGGAGCTGGAATGGGAATACGGCTACCCGATGGCGATCTGCCTGATGATCCTGGCCGGCGTGGCGCCGTACTGGTTCTTCAAGAGGAAGGGCTGGCTGTAGCA
>NZ_DAOLKE010000160.1:0-2174 GCF_035331805.1 Plasticicumulans sp.
CCGGAGGCGCCCATGACGCCCACCCCGCTGCACATCCTGATGGTCGCCGCCGAGAACGACGCCCTGCCCGGCGCCAAGGTCGGCGGCATCGGTGATGTGGTCCGCGACCTGCCACCGGCGCTGGCCGTGCTCGGCTGCACCGTCACCGTCGTGCTGCCCGGTTATGGTTTCCTCGCGCACCGGCCCGGCGCGCACACGCTGACGCGGCTGCCGGTCGGCTTCGGCGGCACGCGCACCGAGGTCGAGCTGTTCGAGGTGCCGGCGCGCCATGCGCAGGCCGGCGTGCGCCACATCGTCATCGAGCACCCGGCCTTCGCGCACGGCGGGCGCATCTACTGCGACGATCCGCCGGATCGGCCGTTCGCGACCGATGCCGGCAAGTACGCGCTGCTGTGCGCCGCGGTCGCCGAAGCGACGGTCAATGGCCAGTTCGGCCACGTCGACGTGCTGCACCTGCATGACTGGCACGCCGCCTTCCTCACGATCCTGCGCCGCTTCCATCCGGGCTTCGCGCCGCTTCGGGCGCTGCGCTGCGTGGTCACGCTGCACAACCTCGCGCTGCAGGGCGTGCGGCCGCTGCGCGGGCATGCGTCCTCGCTGGAGGCCTGGTATCCGGGCCTGCCGTGGGAGCCGTGGGCCGTGCTCGATCCGCGCTGGCTCGACTGCGTGAACCCGATGGCCGCAGCGATCCGCCTCGCCGATGCCGTGCACGCGGTGTCCCCGAGCTATGCGCAGGAGATCCTGCTGCCGAGCGACGTGGCCGGGGCCGGTCGCTACGGCGGCGAGGGGCTGGAGGTCGACCTGCAGCGCGCGCGCGACGAGGGCCGCCTCTGGGGCATCCTGAACGGCTGCGAATACCCGGCCCCGATGCCGCCCCCGCCGGAGTGGCCGGCGCTGCTGAAGCTCGCGCGCGGCGAGGTGCTGCGCTGGGCCGGCGCCGCCGGCGGGCCGACGGTGGCGAGCGCGCATTTCCTCGCGCATGCGCGCCTCGGCGACTGGCTCGAACGGCCGCGCCCGGCAACGCTGCTGACCAGCGTCGGGCGCATGACCGACCAGAAGGCGGCGCTGCTGCTCGAACGCAGCAGCGACGGTCGCAGCGCCCTCGATGCGATGCTCGATGCGCTCGGTCCGGACGGCGCGTGGATCTCGCTCGGCAGCGGTGACCCGGCCTACGAGCGCGCGCTGGTCGCCGCCAGCGCCCGGCATCCGAACTTCGTGTTCCTGCAGGGCTATTCCGAACCGCTGTCCTCGGCGCTGTACGCCGCCGGTGACCTGTTCGTGATGCCGAGTTCCTTCGAGCCCTGCGGCATCAGCCAGATGCTGGCGATGCGCGCCGGCCAGCCCTGCCTCGTGCACGCGGTCGGCGGCCTGCGCGACACGGTCGAGGACGGCGTCACCGGATTCGCCTTCGCCGGCGACGGCCGCAGCGCCCAGGCCGATGCGCTGGTGCTGGCGCTGTACCGCGCCCTCGACGCCCGCCGCGAACCCGGGCGCTGGCAGGCGATGAGCACGGCGGCGCGCGAGGCGCGCTTCCTGTGGGAGGACAGCGCCCGCGCCTGTCTCGTACACCTGTACCATGCCGGCTGACCGGCAGCGGCCGGTCGTCCGTCCCGGGAGGTCCTGCTCATGGAAGACCCCTCCGCCATCCCCCGCAGCCACGCGGATCGTCCGCTCGCCGCCGGGACCGGGAAGCTCGGCGGCGCCCCGGTACGCAAGCGGCGCCTGCGGCGCGGCCTGCTGCTCGCGCTGGCGCTGTATGCGCTGTACGCGGCCGGCTTCTGGCACTGGCAGCGCGCGCTGCTGTATCCGGGCACCGCGCGCGCGGCCGATCCCGAGGCCGCCCGCCGCTTTCCGGACGCGCAGGTCGAGTGGATCCCGCTCGGCGAGGCGCGCATCGAGACCTGGTATCTGCCGCCCCTGCCGAAACCCGGCCACGATCCCGCGGCCCGGGCGCCGGCACTGATCGTCGCGCACGGCAACGGCGAGCTGATCGAGGACTGGCCGCGGCGCTTCGAGCCGTTCCGCCGGCTCGGCCTCGGGCTGCTGCTGGTCGAATACCCCGGCTACGGCCGCTCCGGCGGCACGCCGGACGAGGCCGGCATCCGCCGGCTGTTCGCCGCGGCCTGGGACCGGCTCGCCGCGCGCCCGGACATCGACCCGGCGCGCATCGGCGG
>NZ_DAOLKE010000160.1:2274-8009 GCF_035331805.1 Plasticicumulans sp.
ACACCGACATGCCCTCGCTCGCGACGCAGTACCTCGGCCTGAAGCTGGCCAATCCGCTGATCCTCGGCGCCTCGCCGCTCGGCCATGAACCCCTGCTCGCGCAGCGCGTCGCCGATGCCGGCATCGGCGCGATCGTCATGCATTCGCTGTTCGAGGAGGACCTGCTCGAAGACGTGACCCAGCGCCAGCTGCTCGGCCTGCCGACCGACCCGGACAGCCAGCGCGCGCTGTTCCGCGGCTCGCTCGATCGTTACCTGAAGCAGCTCGAAAAGCTGAAGAAGAGCGTCGGCGTGCCGGTCATCGCCAGCCTCAACGGCGTCTCGGCCAGCGGCTGGATGGAGCAGGCGAAAGCGCTGGTCGATGCCGGCGCCGATGCGCTGGAGCTGAACGTCTATTACCTCGCCGCCTCGCCGGCCGAATCGTCGACGGCGGTCGAGGCGCGCTACATCGAGCTGGTGCGCCAGCTGCGCGCGACGCTGAGGATTCCGTTCGCGGTCAAGCTGTCCTCGCAGTTCACGGCGCTGCCGCACTTCCTGCGCCGGCTCGAAGCCGAGGGCGCCAGCGGCTTCGTGCTGTTCAACCGCTTCTACCAGCCGGACATCGACCTCAACGGCGTGCGCCTGATCCACCGCCCGATCCGCTCGCGCTCCGAGGACGTGCTGATGGCGCTGCACTGGATCGCGATGCTGCGCGGGCGCATCAACGGCGGTCTGTCGGCCAGCGGCGGCGTGCAGCACGCCGATGACGTGCTGAAACTCCTGCTCGCCGGCGCCGACACCGTGCAGATCGTCGGCGCGGTGCTCAACGAAGGTCCGGGCCTGGTCTCCGACATCCTCGCCGGCGTCGGCGAATGGCTGGACGCGCACGGCTACGACTCGGTCGCCGACCTGCGCGGGCGCTTCAGCGAGAACCGCATCTCCGACCCCGGCGCCTACGAGCGCATCCACTACCGCGGCGTGCTCGACAACTGGCGCGCGCCGGGCGAAGCCTGGCGCTGAACGACGCGGCCGGGCGGCACCGCCGCCCGGCATGCCGTCAGGCCGCCAGCTCCGGCGCAGCCGCCTGCGGCTGCACGCCGCCCTGACCGAGCCGGGCGCGCACGGCGACCAGCTCGGCGAGGATGGACACGGCGATCTCGGCCGGCGTGCGGCTGCCGATCGCCAGCCCGACCGGCGCGTGCAGCCGCTCGATCGCCGCGGCTTCGACGCCGACCTCGGCGAGCCGCGCGCGGCGCGCCTGCGAAGTCCGCTGCGAGCCGAGCGCACCGACGTAGAAGGCCGGCGAGGCGAGCGCTTCCATCAGCGCCAGATCATCGAGCCGCGGGTCGTGCGCGAGCGTGAGGATCGCGCTGTGCGCATCCGGCGCGAAGGCGAGCACGGCGTCATCCGGCGAACCGCCGAGGCGCGTGACACCTTCGGCGAGCGGCTGTCCGGCATGACCGGGGCGCGGATCGCAGACCGCGACCGCGTAGCCGAGCGCCTGCGCCATCGGCGCGAGCAGCGCGGCGACGTCGGTCGCGCCGATCAGCAGCAGCCGCCAGCGCGGGCCGAAGGGCTGGCGCAGCAGCGGGCCGTCGCCGCTGAAGGCCGTCGTCGCATCGGCCGGCACCAGCCGCTGCGCGCCGCTCGCGAGCTTCAGCTCGCGCAGCAGATGCCCGCCGGCGGCAGTCGTGGCCAGCACCGCGTCGATCCAGGCCGGATCGGTCAGCGTCTCCAGCAGCAGGTGCAGCGTGCCGCCGCAGGGCAGCTGCAGGCGCACGGCCTCCTCGCGCGTCGCACCGAACACGATGCGCTGCGGCAGCGCCGGTGGCCCGGTGCGCGCCAGCCGCGCGACCAGTTCCTCCTCGACGCAGCCGCCGGACACCGAGCCGGCGATCGCGCCGTCGCGCACGCGGATCGCCGCGATCGCCCCGGGCGGGCGCGGAGCCGAGCCGTAGGTGGCGAGCACGGTCGCGAGCGCGACCGCCTCGCCGCTGCGCCGCCAGCCGGCGGCGCTTGCGAGCACATCCAGATCGAGCGACTGCATGCTCACGCGCTCCGTCAGCTCTTGGCGACCGGCATCAGCGGCAGCCGGCGGTGGCGTTCGCCGGTCAGCGCGAACAGCGCGTTGCCGACGGCTGCGGCGATCGGCGGCGTGCCCGGCTCGCCGACGCCGGTCGGCGGCGCCTCGCTCGGCACGATGTGCACCTCGATCTGCGGGGACTCGGACAGGCGCACGGCCGGGTAGTCGTCGAAGTTGCCCTGCTCGACGCGCCCGTCCTTCAGCGTGATCTGCCCGTACAGCGCCGCGCTCAGGCCGTAGACGATGCCGCTCTCGATCTGCGCGCGCACCATGTCCGGATTGACCGCCGTGCCGCAGTCGACGGCCGCGACCACGCGCGTCACCTGCACCCGGCCGTCCTTCTGCGTGACCTCGGCGATCTCGCAGACCACGCTCTCGAAGGATTCGTGGATGGCGATGCCGCGGCCGCTGCCCTTTTCCGGCGGCCGGCTCCAGCCGGCCTTGGCGGCGGCGAGGTTCAGGCACTTCAGGAAGCGCGGATCCTGGTGCTTTGCGAGCAGCCTGCGCCGGTATTCGAGCGGGTCGATGCCGGCGGCGTGCGCGCATTCGTCGACGAAGCTCTCGACGACGAAGCCGGTATGCGAATGCCCGACCGAGCGCCACCACTGCACCGGCACCGGCGACTTCGGGCTGTGCAGGTCGACCTGCAGGTTCGCGACCGCATACGGCAGGTCCGAGGCACCCTCGACCGAGGTCGCATCGATGCCGCCGCGCACCATGAAGGCCTCGAACGGCGTGCCGGCGAGGATGCTCTGGCCGACGATGGTGTGCAGCCACGCCACCGGCAGACCATCGGCTCCGAGCCCGGCGCGCAGCCGCGAGACCCAGTGCGGCCGGTACCAGCCGCCGCGCGTGTCGTCCTCGCGCGACCAGACGGTCATGACCGGCTTGCCGGGCATGGCCTTCGCGACCTCGACCGCCTCGTTGCTCCAGTCCGAGGCCGGATTCGCGCGCCGGCCGAAGCCGCCGCCGAGCAGCGTCGTGTGGATCGTCACCTGCTCGGGCTTCACGCCGGCGATCTTCGCGGCATTGCCCTGATCGACGGTCTGGAACTGCGTGCCGGCCCAGATCTCGACGGCATCGGCATCGACGCGCACCGTGCAGTTCAGCGGTTCCATGCAGGCGTGCGCGAGGTAAGGCACCTCGTATTCGGCATCGAGCGTCTTCGCGGCCGTTTTCAATGCACCGGGGGCATCACCCTGGGCGACGGCGACCGTGCCGGGCTCGCGCGCGAGCTTCTGGAATCCGGCCCGCTGCGCGGCCGTGGAAAAGCCGGCGTTCGGACCATCGTCCCACTGCACCTTCAGCGCCTCGCGGCCCTTCAGCGCCGCCCAGGTGTTGCTGGCATAGACGGCGACACCGCCGGCGACGGCCTTGACCGCGAGCACGCCGGGCACGGCCTGCGCGGCCGCCGAGTCCCACTGCTTCGGCTTGCCGCCGAACACCGGCGGCCGCGCGAGCACGGCAAACAGCATGCCCGGCACGCGCACGTCGATGCCGAACTGCCCCTTGCCGCTGACCTTGTCCGGACCTTCGAGGCGGGGCGTGGCCTTGCCGATCAGCTTGAAGTCCTTCGGATTCTTCAGCGTCACGCTCGCCGGCGGCGTGCGTCTGCCGGCTTCTTCGGCCAGTTCGCCGAAGGCAAGCTTCCGATCGCCGTGCAGCACGAAGCCGTTCTCGGCCCGGCAGTCGACGGCCGGCACGTTCCAGCGCGCCGCGGCGGTCTCGACCAGCATCGTGCGCGCGACGGCGCCGATGCGGCGCATCTGCTCCCAGCTCGATGCGACGCTGGTGCTGCCGCCGGTCATCTGGATGCCGAACACCGGGTGCGCATAGACGATCGCCGCCGGCGCCGGTTCGACGCGCACCTGGCTCCAGTCGGCTTCGAGCTCCTCGCAGATCAGCATCGGCAGCGAGGTGTAGACGCCCTGCCCCATCTCGGCCTTGTTGCAGAGGATGGTCGTCGTGCCATCCGGCGCGATGCGGATGAAGGCATCCGGCGGGTATTCCTTCGCCGGCGCATCGGCGGCCTGCGCCGCCTGCAGGCGCTTCAGCGTCGCCGGCAGATGAAAGGCCAGCACCAGGCCGGCGCCGAGCATCGCGCCGCCCTTCAGGAAACCGCGGCGGCTGATCGAGACATCGAGGCTCATGGTTCAGGCACTCCGCTCGGCGCCGGCGGCGCGGTGGATGGCGGCGCGGATGCGCCCATAGGTGCCGCAGCGGCACAGGTTGCCGCCCATCGCGTTGTCGATGTCGGCATCGCTCGGCTTCGGATTCGAGGCGAGCAGTGCCGCAGCGCTCATGATCTGGCCGGACTGGCAGTAACCGCACTGCACGACGCCTTCGTCGAGCCAGGCCTGCTGCACCGGGTGCAGGCCGCCGGCCGGGGCGAGGCCCTCGATCGTCGTCAGCTTGCGACCGGCCGCCGCCGACAGCGGCGTCAGGCAGGCGCGCACCGGTGCGCCGTCGAGGTGCACGGTGCAGGCGCCGCACAGGCCGCGACCGCAGCCGAACTTGGTGCCGGTCAGCCCGAGCACATCGCGCAGCGCCCACAGCAGCGGCATGTCGCCGGGCGCATCGATCTCACGGCTCTGGCCGTTGACTTCCACGGTGGTCATCGGGCGTTCCTCGGAAGGGGGGGTGGTGACGGAAATGCGGGGGAAATGCCGACACGACGGGCAGACCATAGACGCCGGCTTGCATGCAGCTACTGACGCGTGATGAATGGCAGCTTGACGGCTTTATCTGAACGACGTTCAATTTTGAACATCGTTCAGATACGAACGCCGTTCCGGTCCCTGCCGATGAACCCCTGCCCGCCCGCCGACCGCCGCAGCCGCCGGCGCGAACGCACCGCCGAAGACATCCTCGCCGCCGCCGTCGCGCTGTTCGCCGAACAGGGCTGGGCAGCGACGACGATGGAGCAGATCGCGGCGCGCGCCGACATCGCCAAGGCGACGCTGTACAGCCACTTTCCGGTCAAGGAGGCGATCCTGGTCGCGCAGATGCAGCAGGAGCTGCGCATGCAGTGGCCGGCCTTCGAGCAGCGCATCCACGAGACCACCGGCACGCGCGCGCAGCTGCTGGCGCTGTTCGAGCTGGCCGCGCCCTGGCTCGAAGCGCATCGCGACGTGATGGCGCCGTACGTCGCCTACCGGCTGTCGCGCCCGCGCGGCGACGGCAGCCAGCGCAGCGGCATGGACAAGCTGTTCACGGCCATCGTCGAGCGCGGTCGCGCGCGCGGCGAATTGCGCGACGACCTGCCGGTGGCCGTGCTGGTCATGCACCTGCAGTTTGCGTACCTCGCCGAGCTTCTGCGCTGGCTCGAAGCCCCGGAAGCCGGCCACGAACTCGGCGCGGCGCTCGCGGCGATGGCCGGCCTGTTCCTCGATGGCGCCGCGCAGCGCCCGGAGCAGCCGTCATGAGTGCGTCCGACTGCATGGAAACCCGCATGGAAACCGACCCGCGGATCACGCTGCTCGACCCGGCCGCCGCCCGGGCGCAGGGCATGGACAGCGCCGGCGGCAAGGGCTGGCAGCTCGCACGCATGGCGCACTACGCGCTGCCGGTGCCGGACTTCCGCGTGCTGCCGGCCGCGGCGGCGCTGGCGGCGGTCGAGGCGACCGGCCTCGATGCCGATGCCGCCGACGCCGGCGACGATCCGGCAGCGCTGG
>NZ_DAOLKE010000161.1:0-7989 GCF_035331805.1 Plasticicumulans sp.
CGAGTCGTGACCGGCACGGCCGATGCGCGCCGGCAAGGGCATCGGGCGCCAGGGTCACGGCTGCATCAGAGCAACTGTGCACACGCCACGGTTTCAGGGAAGGTTGCCAAACGAGGCAGGATGCACCGAGGCAGTCATTCCTGCTTCATGCCTGCTGCACGGGATGGCAGCCACGGCCTGTTTTCTGGCGGTTTGCCTGCGAAACCGAAAAACCCAAGTCACTGATCTGACTGGTGCCCGGAACCGGGATCGAACCGGTACGCCTTGCGGCGGCAGATTTTAAGTCTGCTGCGTCTACCTGTTCCGCCATCCGGGCTGGAAACGTCCGCCGCCGGGCTGGGGACCGCGGGGACTGGCAGGGCGCGACAGTTTGCCGGGCGGGATGGCGGCAGGCAAGGCGCCCGGGGCTCAGTGTCCGGGCGGCGACAGCGGGCGCAGGTCGACGCAGCGGTCCGGTTCCAGCTCGGCGATCAGCGCCGGCAGACGCGCGGGTTCGTCAAACGGCACGCTGCGCAGGCGACCGCCGGCAGCCATCTGTGCGTGGCGCTCCAGCAGCGTCGTCGCCCCGGGGCCGGCGAGCACGACCTCCCAGTCTTCGGCGAGCAAGCGGGCAACGAGGTCGCGGGCGCCGGGCCGGTCCGGGCCGAGCACCAGGGCCAGCGGCCGTACGGCCGGGTGCAGGCTCAGGGCGTCGAGCGCGCCGAGCAGTTCGGGGGGCAGACTGTCGGAGGTGACCATGCGCATGGCGGCGGTTGTCGGCTGGATTGCGGATGGGGCAAGCATCGGCCAGCCCGGCATCCGCGACCAGCGCAGGGTGTAACACCTGGATGCACCGGCACCCGTCGGCACAGGGTTTTACCGATGCGCAAACAATGTCTTACCGGTGGCGATGGCGCGGATACCGGTCCTCTTCGTGATCCTCATCCTCGTCATGCCGGTGATGGCGGTCGCCTCCGGAGTAGGTCCCGGAGCAGCTCGACACGCAGGTGTCATGGAACTGCTGGCAGCGGCTGGTGCAGTACGGGTTGCCGAGACAGCCGGCCATGCAGCTCATCAGGTAATTGCCGCAGTCGCACTGCATCCGGGCGCTGGCCGGTGCCGTGATCAGCAGCGCCAGCAGCAGACCGACGGCGGCCAGCAGCCCCGGGGGCGGGAAACGGATCGGCAGACTCGGGATGGCGACTCCGGCGCAGCGGGGCGCACGAAACGGATGCCCGGCACGCATTCCCTTGCCGGGGCTCATTCACGGTAGAAGTTGTCGCGCGCGTGCTTGGCACGGCGGAAGGTCTCGTAGACGGTCGGCTCGTCGCCGGCAGCGAGCGCCGCGCGCAGGCGCTGCAGGTTGCCGACGTATTCGTCGATGACCGCGACCAGGCATTCGCGGTTGGCGAGACAGATGTCGCGCCACATCGCCGGGTCCGAGGCCGAGATGCGCGTGAAGTCGCGGAAACCCCCGGCGGCGTAGCGGAAGATCTCGGCGCGATCATCCATCGCCGCCAGCGTGTCGACGACGGTATAGGCGAGCACGTGCGGCAGGTGCGAGGTCGCGGCCAGCACCTCGTCGTGGTGGCGGATGCCCATCTCGACGACCTGCGCGCCGGTGGCGAGCCACATCGTGCGCACCAGGTCGACGGCCGGCGCGGCGTTCTCGACGTGCGGGGTCAGGATCACGCGCCGGTGCTCGAACAGTTCCGCGAACGAGGCTTCGACGCCGCTCTTCTCGGTGCCGGCGATCGGGTGTCCGGGCACGAAGCGTTCGGGCAGGCCGCCGAACACGGCGCGGGCGTCCTCGACCACGCAGCCCTTGGCGCTGCCGACATCGGTCAGCACGGCCTGCGGCGCCAGATGATCGCGGATCGATGCGAGCACCGCCCGCATCGCCGACACCGGCGTGCCGAGCACGACCACGTCGGCACCGCGCACGGCCTCGGCCGGGTCGGTCGTGTAGCGGTCGATGACGCCGAGCTCGACGGCCTTCCTGAGCTGATCCTCGTTGCGCCCGCAGCCGACGATCTCGCCGACGCGCTGCGCGCGCTTCAGCGCCCGCGCCAGCGAACCGCCGATGAGGCCGACGCCGAGGATGGCGAGGCGCGGGATCAGGATGTCGTGGCTCACGGGCAATCTCCCTGACGATGGCACGGTGGGCATCGGGCGGCGGCTTCAGCCCGCCGCCAGCACCTCGCCGAGCGCGGCGAGGGCGATGGCGTTCTCGCGTCCGGTGCCGAGCGTGACGCGGATATGGCCGGACAGACCGTAGTTGTCGACCGGTCGCAGGATCACGCCCTTCGGCAGCAGGCGCTGGAACAGCTCGCGGCCGCTGCGGCCCTTGAGGTCGACGCACAGGAAGTTGCCGGCCGAGGGCAGCCAGCCGAGGCCGAGCGCCGTGAGTCCGTCCTGCCACTGCTGCAGGCCGCTGCGGTTCAGCGCCACGGCCTCGGCGAGGTAGGCGGCGTCGCCGAGCGCGGCCGTCGCCGCCGTCAGCGCCGGCAGGTTGACGTTGAAGGGCTGGCGCACGCGGTTCAGCAGGTCGGTGACCTGCGCATGCGCGAGCGCGTAGCCGACGCGCAGGCCGGCGAGGCCGTAGGCCTTCGAGAAGGTGCGCGTGATGACGAGGTTCGGGTAGCGCTCCAGCCAGCCGACCGAGTCCGGCAGCTGGCCGGGGCTCATGTACTCGCCATAGGCCTCGTCGAGCACGCAGAGCACCTGCGCCGGCAGGCTGGCGATGAAGGCTTCGAGTTCGGCCGGCGCGAGCCAGGTGCCGGTCGGGTTGTTCGGGTTGGCGATGAACACCAGGCGCGTGTCGTCATCGACGAGGGCGCGCATCGCGGCCAGATCATGGCCGTAGGGCATCGCGCTGTCGGCGGCGAGCGCCGGGGCGGTCTTCAGCGTCGCGCCGACCGCGAGCGTCGCCAGCGGGTAGACCGCGAACGCATGCGCCGACATCACGGCGTTGTGCGCCGGCGTCAGGAAGGCGCGCGCCAGCAGTTCGAGCACGTCGTTCGAGCCGTTGCCGAGCGTGATGCGCGCCGCATCGACCGCGAGGCGCGCCGACAGCGCCTGCTTCAGCTCGAAGCCGTTGCCGTCGGGGTAGCGCGCGAGTTCCGGCAGGCAGGCATACACGGCTTCGAGCGCCTTCGGGCTCGGGCCGAGGGGGTTCTCGTTCGAGGCCAGCTTGACGACTGAATCCAGCCCGTACTCGCGCTTCAGCTCGCTTTCGGGCTTGCCGGGCTGGTACGGGGTCAGGCCGCGCACGCCGGGGGCGGCCAGGGCGGTGAAATCGCAGGGTAGCGGCATCGGGGTCTCCGGCATCCGGGGTTTTACAGCACGCCTTTCGGGTAGGAACCGAGCACGCGGAACAGGCTCGCCGCCTGCTGCAGGTCGGCGAGCGCGCTGACGACCTCCGGCGACTCGATGTGGCCGTCGAAGTCGATGAAGAACACGTAGTCCCACATGCTCTTGCGCGAGGGGCGCGACTCGATGCGCGTCATCGACAGGCCGTGGTCGGCGAGCGGCTGCAGCAGCGCCATCAGCGAGCCGGGCCGGCTGTACGAGGACACCAGCAGCGTCGTGCGGTCATCGCCGGACGGCGGGATCGGCTGCGTGCCGATGATCAGGAAGCGCGTGGTGTTGTCCGGCTGGTCCTCGATGTTGGCGACGATCACCGGCAGCTCGTAGATGTCGAGCGCGCCCTGGCCGGTGATGCAGCCGGCGCCGGGTTCGTTGCGCGCCATGCGCGCGGCCTCGGCGTTGGAGGCCACCGGCAGGCGCGGCACGCCGGGCACGTTGGCATCGAGCCATTCGCGGCACTGCGCGAGCGACTGCGCATGCGAGTAGATGCGCGTGAGCTTCTTCGGATCGTCGGCGAAGCCGGCCAGATGATGATGGATGCGCAGCTGCACCTCGCCGCAGATGTTCAGCGAGGACTGCATGAACATGTCGAGCGTGTGGTTGACGACGCCCTCGGTCGAGTTCTCGACCGGCACGACGCCGTAGTCGGCATCGCCGGATTCGACCTCGCGGAACACCTCGTCGATCGCGCGCTGCGGCAGGGTCAGCGCGCTGTGGCCGAAGTGCTTGAGTGCCGCCGCCTGCGTGAAGGTGCCCTCGGGGCCGAGGAAGGCGATGCGCAGCGGCCGCTCCAGCGCCAGGCACGCGGACATGATCTCGCGGAACAGCCGGCCGACCTCCTCGCTCGACAGCGGGCCGGGGTTCAGCTCCATGATCCGGCGCAGCACCTGCGCCTCGCGCTCGGGGCGATAGAAATTGCCGCCGCCGTGACCGTGCGCCTGCTTGACCTGGGCGACTTCCTGCGCGCAGCGCGCGCGGGCACTGATCAGATCGAGGATCTGGCGGTCGATCGTGTCGATGCGGTCACGGATCGCCAGCAGCTGTTCCTGTTCGGTCATCGTTCGGGTACCGGTGATGCCGGGCCTCAGCCCCGGCGCTGCACGAAGTCCTGCAGGAACGCGATCAGCGCCTCGACGCCGGCCTCGGGCATGGCGTTGTAGAGGCTCGCGCGCATGCCGCCGACGATGCGATGCCCTGCCAGCCCGACCAGTCCGGCGGCCTCGGCTTCCTTCAGGAACACGGCATCGAGCGACTCGTCGGCGAGCCGGAACGGCACGTTCATCCACGAGCGGCAGGCCGGATCGACCGGGTTGCGGTAGAAGCCGGAGCCATCGAGGTAGGCGTAGAGCCTGCCGGCCTTGCGGGCGTTCTTTTCGGCCATCGCCGGCAGGCCGCCCTGCGCGAGCAGCCATTCGAAGATCAGTCCGGCGAGATACCAGCCGAAGGTCGGCGGCGTGTTGTACATCGAGCCGTGCTTCGCGAACACCGCATAGTCGAGCATCGTCGGGCACTGCGCGCGGGCGCGACCGAGCAGTTCGCGGCGCACGATGACGACGGTCAGCCCGGCCGGGCCGATGTTCTTCTGCGCACCGGCGTAGATCAGCCCGAAGCGCCGCACGTCGATGGGGCGCGACAGGATCGTCGAGGACATGTCGGCAACGAGCGGCCGGTCGCCGACCTCGGGCACGTCCGGGAACTCGACGCCGACGATGGTCTCGTTCGGCGTGTAATGCACATAGGCGGCCTGCGGATCGAGCCGCCAGCCCTCGCGCGCCGGGATCGTCGTGTAGCGCGTGTCGCGGCTGCTGGCGACGACGTTGATGCGCCCGAAGCGCGCGCCCTCCTCGATCGCCTTGTCCGACCAGGTGCCGGTATCGAGGTAATCGGCCGAGCCGCCCTCGGGCAGCAGGTTCAGCGGCACCATCGCGAACTGCTGCGAGGCCCCGCCCTGCACGAACAGCACCGCGTAGTCGTCCGGCACGCCGAGCAGCCGGCGCAGATCGGCCTCGGCCTGTTCGGCGATGGCGGTGAAGTCACGGCCGCGGTGCGACATCTCCATGACCGACATGCCGTGGCCGTGCCAGTCGCTGAGCTCCGCGCGCGCACGTTCGAGCACCGGCTCGGGCAGCACCGCGGGGCCGGCGCTGAAATTGAACACTCTCGACATCGGAACTCGCCTCGAACAGAGGAAAAATCGGACCTGCCCGTGCCGCCGGCCTCAGCCGGCACCGGCACCGGAATCGGGGTCGCCGCCGTCACCGGCCTCGGGCTCGCTGTCGGCATCCTCGGCGGCCTCGCCGTCGGTCTCGATGCGCTCGACCGTGATCAGCCGCTCGCCTTCCTGCACCGCGATCAGCTTCACGCCTTGGGTGTTGCGCGACAGCACCGAGATCTCGGCGACGCGCGTGCGCACCAGCGTGCCGCCGTCGGTGATCAGCATCACGTCATCGGCGGCATCGACCTGCACCGCACCGACCACCGCGCCGTTGCGCTCGCTGGTCTGGATCGAGATCACGCCCTGGCCGCCGCGGCCGCGCAGCGGGTATTCCTCGGGCGCGGTGCGCTTGCCGAAGCCGTTCTCGGTGACGGTCAGGATGTCGCCGGTGGCACCGACCACCACCAGCGCGATCACGCGCGCGCTGCGGTCGATCGCGGCCTCGTCGTCGGTGTCGGATTCCTCTTCCTTGAAGCGGATGCCGCGCACGCCGGCGGCGTTGCGGCCCATCGGCCGCACGTCGGTCTCGGCGAAGCGGATCGCCTTGCCGGCGTCGGTGAACAGCATGATGTCGCGCCGGCCGTCGGTGATCGCCACGTCCACCAGTTCGTCGCCGTCGCGCAGGTCGATCGCGATGATGCCGGCGGCGCGCGGGCGCGAGTATTCGGACAGCGGCGTCTTCTTGACCGTGCCGGAGGTGGTCGCGAAGAACAGGTACTGGTCCTCGCCGAACTCGCGCACCGGCTGCACGGCGTTGATGCGCTCGCCCTGCTCCATCGGCAGCAGGTTCACGAGCGGCTTGCCGCGCGCGACGCGCCCGGCCTGCGGCAGCTCGTAGACCTTGATCCAGTACACCTTGCCGCGGTTCGAGAAGCAGAGCAGCGTGTCGTGGGTGTTGGCGATGAACAGCTTGTCGATGAAGTCCTCGTCCTTCATCGCCGTCGCCGACTTGCCGCGCCCGCCGCGGCGCTGCGCACGGTAGTCGGTCAGCGGCTGCGCCTTGGCGTAGCCGGCGTGCGACAGCGTGACGACCATGTCCTCCTCGGAGATCAGGTCCTCCAGCGTCAGGTCGACCTGCGTGTGCTGGATCTCGGTGCGCCGCGCATCGGCGTACTGCGTGCGCAGCTCGACGAGTTCGTCGCGGATCACCTGCATCAGCCGGTCAGCACTCGCGAGGATGTCGAGCAGGTCGGCGATCCGCGCGAGCAGCTCCTGGTATTCGCCGTGGATGCGGTCCTGCTCCAGCCCGGTCAGCCGGTGCAGGCGCAGGTCGAGGATCGCCTGCGCCTGCGCGCCCGAGAGCCGGTAGCCGCCCCCGACCAGCCCGAGCCCGGCTTCGAGTCCTTCGGGACGCGAGGACACCGCCCCGGCGCGCTCCAGCATCGCCGTGACCGGTCCGGCCTCCCAGACGCGTGCCATCAGCCCTTCCCTGGCATCCGCCGGACTCGGCGAGCGGCGGATCAGCTCGATCATCGCGTCGATGTTGGCGAGCGCCACCGACAGGCCTTCGAGCACGTGGGCGCGTTCGCGGGCCTTGCGCAGCTCGTAGATCGTGCGCCGCGTGACGACTTCGCGCCGGTGACGCACGAAGGCTTCGAGGATCTGCCTAAGGTTCAGCAGCCGCGGCTGGCCGTCGAGCAGCGCGACCATGTTGATGCCGAACACGCTCTGCATCTGCGTGTGCTGATACAGGTTGTTCAGCACGACTTCGGGCACTTCGCCGCGCTTCAGCTCGATGACCATGCGCATGCCGTCCTTGTCGGACTCGTCGCGCAGTTCCGAGATGCCTTCGAGCTTCTTCTCGCGCACCAGCTCGGCGATCTTTTCGAGCAGCCGCGCCTTGTTGACCTGATACGGCAGTTCGGTGACGACGATGGTCTGGCGGCCGGTGCGCTCGTCGGTCTCGATTTCGGTACGCGCCCGCACGTAGATGCGCCCGCGGCCGGTCATGTAGGCATCGCGGATGCCGCGCGAGCCGTTGATGATCGCGGCGGTCGGGAAGTCCGGGCCCGGCAGGTACTGCATCAGCTCGGGGATGCCGAGCGTCGGGTCGTCGATCAGCGCGATGCAGGCATCGACGACCTCGCCGAGGTTGTGCGGCGGGATGTTGGTCGCCATGCCGACCGCGATGCCGGCCGAGCCGTTGACCAGCAGGTTCGGCACGCGGGTCGGGAACACCGCCGGCTCGGTCTCGGAGCCGTCGTAGTTCGGCACGAAGTCGACGGTTTCCTTGTCGATGTCGGCCAGCAGCTCGTGCGCGATGCGGCTCATGCGCACTTCGGTGTAACGCATCGCCGCCGGCGCATCGCCGTCGA
Organism: Plasticicumulans sp.; assembly: GCF_035331805.1. Lineage (NCBI taxonomy): Bacteria > Pseudomonadati > Pseudomonadota > Gammaproteobacteria > Candidatus Competibacteraceae > Plasticicumulans > Plasticicumulans sp. The sequence goes on from NZ_DAOLKE010000161.1 coordinate 7,879, forward strand.
TCGAGCCGAAGTTGCCCTGGCCGTCGACCAGCATGTAGCGCATCGAGAACGGCTGGGCCATGCGCACGATGGTGTCGTAGACCGCGGTGTCGCCGTGCGGGTGGTACTTGC
>NZ_DAOLKE010000162.1:0-7953 GCF_035331805.1 Plasticicumulans sp.
CCCCGCGCCGCCCGCCGCGGTCCGCCGCTCGATGCGCGCCTCGCTGCCGCGCACGCGCTCGCCGACGTGCTCGACGGCCGCATGTCGCTGAATGCCGCACTGCCGCGCTACAGCGAGCGCGTCGTGGCGCGCGACCGCGGTCTGGCCGCCGAACTCGCCTACGGCACGCTGCGGCTGTATCCGCGCCTCGCGCTGCTGCTCGATCAGCTGCTCGAACGGCCGCTCGCTGCCGGCACCGGCCTCGTGCGCGGCCTGCTGCTCTGCGGGCTGTACCAGCTCGATCACCTGCGCGTGCCCGAGTACGCGGCCGTCGCCAGCACGGTCGAGGCGGCGCGCGCACTCAGACACCAGCCCTGGGCGGCCGGCCTCGTCAACGCCGTGCTGCGCAACCGCCAGCGCCGGCGCGCGGCACTCGATGCCGCACTGGCCGCCGAGCCGGTGGCCGTGCACGCGCATCCGGCCTGGCTGCTGGAGCGGCTGCAGGCCGACTGGCCCGCGGACTGGCCGGCGATCGTCGAGGCCAGCAACCAGCAGGCCCCGATGATGCTGCGCGTGAACTTGGCGCGTGAAAGCCGCGACGAGGCACTGGCGCGGCTCGCGACGGCCGGCATCGCCGCCGCGGCACACGCGCAGGTGGCGAGTGCCGTCGTGCTGGAGCACCCCGCCGAGGTCAGCGCCCTGCCCGGCTTCGCCGATGGCCGGCTGTCGGTGCAGGACGGCGCCGGCCAGCTCGCCGCGCCGCTGCTCGCGCCCGAGCCGGGCGATCGCGTGCTCGATGCCTGCTGCGCGCCCGGCGGCAAGACCGGCCACCTGCTCGAAACCGCACTCGGCCTCGAACTGCTGGCGCTCGACATCGATGCCACGCGCCTCGTGCGCGTGCGCGAGAACCTCGACCGGCTCGGCTACGACGCCGAACTGCTCGCCGCCGATGCCGCGGCACCGGCAGACTGGTGGGACGGCCGGCCCTTCGAGCGCATCCTGCTCGATGCGCCGTGCTCGGCCACCGGCGTGATCCGCCGCCATCCCGACATCAAGGCGCTGCGCCAGCCGGCCGACATCGACGCGCTCGCCGCCCGCCAGCGCGCGCTGCTCGATGCGCTGTGGCCGCTGCTGGCCCCGGGCGGTATCCTGCTGTACGCCACCTGCTCGCTGCTGCGCGCCGAAAACGAGACCGTGATCGCGGCTTTCCTCGCCGCCCACCCCGATGCCGCGGAACTCGTCATCGACGCGGACTGGGGGCTCGCGCTGCGCCACGGCCGCCAGATCCTGCCGGGCAGCGCCGGCCTCGACGGCTTCTACTACGCACGCCTGCTCAGGACCCCGTGACCGCTTTCACCGACCGCCACCGGACCCCGTGCCTCGCGCTGCTGCTCGGGCTGCTGTGTCTGTGGCTCGCGCCGGTGCCGGCCGCCGCCGACGGCTTCCGCGTGCTGCGCGCCAGTTCGACCAGCGAGCGCGGCCTGCTGCGCCTCGACGCGCTGATCGACCTGCAGTTCACCGAGGCCCCGCTCGATGCGCTGCGCAACGGCGTGCCGCTCACCATCGAGATCGATGTCGAGATCGTCCGCGACCGCGATCTGCTGTGGGACGAGACCGTCGCCAGCCTCAGCCAGCGCTTCCGGCTCGAATACCACGCGCTCGCGCGCCAGTACGTGGCCGTGAACCTCAACACCAATGACCTGCGCAGCTTCCCGACGCTTGCCGGCGCGCTCGATGCCATCGGCCGGCTGCACGACTTCCCGCTGATCGACCGGGCGCTGCTCAAGCCCCCCGGCAACTATTACGGGCGGCTGCGCGCGAGCCTCGACATCGAGGCGCTGCCGCCACCGCTGCGCCCGGTCGCCTACCTGTCGACGGACTGGCGGCTCGGCTCGACCTGGTACGCGTGGTCGCTATGAGGTCGTCATGAGCATGCGGCGGATTGCAGTGCGCGGCCTGCTGGTCAACGCGGCGCTGCTGGCGGTGCTGCTGGTGGCGCTGGCGCTGATGGGCGAGGCGACCGGCAACTCCGCGCGCTTCGGCGAGCTGTACTCGTGGCTGCTGGTCGGCAGCGCGCTCGGCTTCGTGCTGCTCGCGTTCCTGATCGGGCGCAACCTCTGGGATCTGTACCGGCAGGTGCGCAACGACGAACCCGGCTCGCGGCTGACGCTGCGGCTGTTCGTGCTGTTCTCGCTGATCTCGGTCGCGCCGGTGTCGGTCGTGTATTACTTCTCGGTGCAGTTCATCGCGCGCTCGATCGATTCGTGGTTCGACGTGCGCGTCGAGAAGGCGCTGGAGGATGCCCTCGAACTGTCGCGCACCGCGCTCGACCTGCGCATGCGCGAGGTGCTCAAGCAGACCGTGCGCCTCGCCGGCCAGCTCGGCGAGACCCCGGGCCCGCCGTCGACGCTGCTGCTCGCGGAGCTGCGCGAGGAGAGCGATGCGCAGGAGCTGGCCGTGCTGAAGGCCGACGGCACGCCGCTGGTGGTCGCCGCCAGCGAGGCCGCAAGCCTGGTGCCGGAGCGCCCGCCGGATGTCGTGCTCGCGCAGCTGCGCCAGGGCGGCAACTACGTCGCGCTCGACCCGACCGCCGAACTCGGCTTCCAGCTGCGCGCGGTCGTGCCGGTGCCGGCGCACGCGACCATCGGCGATGACCTGCTGCTGCAGGCGCTGTACCCGGTCACCGACCGCTTCAACTCGCTCGGGCATTCGGTGCAGGCGGCCTTCGATGCCTACCGCGAACTGGTCTTCCTGCGCGAGCCGCTGCGCACGACCTTCATCATGACGCTGTCGCTGGTGCTGCTGTTCGGCGTGCTGAGTGCGCTGTCGGCGGCCGTGTACTTCGCGCGCAAGTTCGTGCAACCGGTGCGCGACCTCGCCGACGGCACGCGCGCGGTCGCCGCCGGCCAGTACGACAAGCAGCTCGCGCCGGCGGCCAACGACGAGCTCGGCTTCCTCGTGCAGTCCTTCAACGAGATGACGCGCAACCTCGCCAGCGCGCGCGACTCGGCGCTGCAGAGCCGGCACATGCTCGAAGGTCAGCGCGCCTACCTCGAAACCGTGCTCGCGCGCCTGTCCTCGGGCGTGCTGACGCTCGATCACGACGGCCACCCGCGCACCTTCAACGCCGCGACGCTGCACATCCTCGGCCTCGATGCCGGCCACCCGCTGTCGGCCGAGGGCGAATCGCCGCTCGCGCACCTGCTCGGCGCCGTCGCCGGACATCTCGCCGGCGAGAGCGCCGAATGGCGGCAGGAGGTCACGCTGTTCGCCCCCGGCGGGCGGCGCGTGCTGATGTGCCGCGGCTCGCGGCTGCCGGATGCCGTCGGCCTCAAGGGCGGGCACGTGCTGGTGTTCGACGACATCACGACGCTGGTGCAGGCCGAGCGCGACGCCGCCTGGACCGAGGTCGCGCGCCGCCTCGCGCACGAGATCAAGAACCCGCTGACGCCGATCCAGCTCGCCGCCGAGCGCATCCGCCACAAATACCTCGGCAAGCTGGGCGAGGAGGAAGGCCGCGTGCTCGATCGCGGCACGCACACGATCGTGCAGCAGGTCGCGGCGATGAAGGAGATGGTCGATGCGTTCAACGACTACGCGCGCGCGCCGCAGTTGCGCATCGTGCCGGTGCCGTTGAACGAGTTCGTCACCGACGTGCTCTATCTGTATCGCGACTACCCGGCCGGCGTGGAGATCCAGCTCTGCACGGACCCGGCGCACCCGGTCATCGAGGCCGACAAGAACCGGCTGCGGCAGCTGCTGCACAACGTCGTCAAGAACGCCATCGAAGCCATCCGCGACGGCCACGGCTCGAAGCTGATGATCTCGACGCGCGTGCACGACGGCGTCGAGCTGGTCTTCCAGGATGACGGCCCCGGCTTTCCCGAGGGCAGCCTCGGCAACGTGTTCGAACCCTACGTGACTACCAAACCCAAGGGCACGGGACTAGGATTGGCGATCGTCAAAAAAATCGTTGAAGAGCACGGCGGCCTGATCCGTGCGGAGAATGCCCAGCAGGGCGGCGCTCGCATCACCATCCGCTTTCCCGCCAGTCACGCCCGCACCCCACTGACACCCGCACCTGCCGCCGCACCGGCGCCGGGTGCCGTGCCATCGACCCGTGCCGAGGAGGCAGGATGAGTTCAGCGCACATCCTCGTCGTCGACGACGAGCCCGACATCCGCGATCTGGTCAAGGAAATCCTCGAAGACGAGAACTACGAGGTCTCGACCGCGGAAAACGGCGCCGCCGCCCGCGAGGCCCGCCGTGCGCGGCGCCCGGACCTGATCCTGCTCGACATCTGGATGCCGGACATCGACGGCATCAGCCTGCTCAAGGAATGGGCCGAGGGCGACGGCCTGCCCTGCCCGGTGATCATGATGTCCGGCCACGGCACGGTCGAGACCGCGGTCGAGGCCACGCGCCTCGGCGCCTGGGACTTCATCGAGAAGCCGCTGTCGATGGCCAAGCTGCTGCTGACGCTCGAACGCGCGCTCGAAGCCGACAAGCTGCGCCGCGAGAACGCCGGCCTCAAGCGCCACGCGCGGCCGGTGACCGAGCCGGTCGGGCGCAGCGAGACCGTGCAGAAGCTCAAGGCCCAGGCCCAGCGCATCGCCCAGCACGAGGCACCGGTGCTGATCTCCGGCGAGCCCGGCACCGGCAAGGAGATCTACGCGCGCTACGTGCATGCGCACAGCCCGCGCCGCGGCGGGCCGTTCGTCGATGTCGGCGTCGGCTCGATCGCGCGCGAGAACTCGGCGCTGGAGCTGTTCGGCTCCGAGGAAGGCGAGCGCCTGCATTACGGCCGGCTCGAACAGGCGAGCGGCGGCACGCTGTTCCTCGACGAGCTCGCCGACATGGCGCCCGAGACCCAGGCCAAGCTCGCCGGCGCGCTCGAGAACGGCTCCTTCCTGCGCCTCGGCGGCCGCGAGCCGGTGCACCTGAACGTGCGCGTGATCGCCGCGACGCATCGCGACCTCGAATCCGAGGTCGCGGCCGGGCGCTTCCGCGAGGATCTCTACTACCACCTGAACGTGCTGCCGATCCGGCTGCCGCCGCTGCGCGAGCACTGCGAGGACGTGCCCGACCTGCTGTCGTTCTACGTCAATCATTTTGTCGATCAGGAAAGCCTGCCGTACCGCAACTTCACGATGGCGGCGCGCAACCGCCTGCGCAACTACGGCTGGCCCGGCAACATCCGCGAACTGAAGAACCTCGTGCAGCGCCTGCTGATCCTCGGCGGCGCCGAGGAGATCACGCTCGAAGAGGTCGAATCGGCGATCTCGCACACGACGCCCGGGCGCCAGCGCGACATCAGCCAGATTCCGCTCGACCTGCCGCTGCGCGAGGCGCGCGAGCAGTTCGAGCGCGCCTACCTGCTGCAGCAGTTCAAGGAATGCGACGGCAACGTCGCGCGCCTCGCCGAGAAGGTCGGCATGGAGCGCACGAACCTGTACCGCAAGCTGCGCGCCCTCGGCATCGATCCGAAGCGCACGCCCGAGGACGAATGAGCCGGGCACGAAGCAGCCCGGTGCCGTCGTGAGGATTCCGTGAGGACATCGTGAAGATCCTGATCCTCGGTGCCGGCCAGGTCGGCAGCTCGGTCGCGTACAACCTCGCTTCCGAGGACAACGACATCACCGTCGTCGACCTGCGCGCCGACGTGCTCGCCGACCTGCAGGACCGCATCGACATCCGCACCGTCTGCGGCGCCTGTTCGCACCCGGAGATCCTCGAAGCCGCCGGAGCCGCCGATGCCGACATGCTGATCGCGCTGACCAGCAGCGACGAGGTCAACATGATCGCCTGCGCGGTCGCCGACAGCCTGTTCCGCACGCCGACCAAGATCGCGCGCGTGCGCACCGCCGAGTACACGCAGTACCCGCAGCTGTTCGGCGCGCACGGCCTGCCGATCGAGAAGCTGATCGCGCCCGAGCAGCTCGTCACCGACCACATCCAGCGCCTGATCGAGCACCCCGGCGCGCTGCAGGTGCTGGACTTCGCCGACGGCCTCGTGCGTCTGGTCGGCGTGCGCGCGATTGCCGGCGGCACGCTGGTCGGCAAGCAGCTGCGCACGCTGCCGGCACACATGCCCGGCATCCACGCGCGCGTCGCGGCGATCTTCCGCGCCGGCGAGGCGATCACGCCCGACGGCGACACGGTGATCGAGGCCGACGACGAGGTGTTCTTCATCGCCGCGAAGAAGAGCATCCGCGCGGTGATGGCGGAGCTGCGCAGGCTCGACAAGCCGGTCAAGCGCGTGATCCTCGCCGGCGGCGGCAACATCGGCCGGCGGCTCGCGCACGCGCTGGAGGACCGCTTCCAGGTCAAGATCATCGAGCGCAACCCCGAGGTCGCACGCCGCATCGCCGAACAGCTCGACCGCACGATCGTGCTCGCCGGCGATGCCGCCGACGAGGAGCTGCTGCTCGAAGAGAACATCGAGCACACCGACGTGTTCTGCGCCGTGACCAATGACGACGAGGCCAACATCCTGTCGTCGATGCTCGCCAAGCGCCTCGGCGCCCGCAAGGTCATGGCGCTGATCAACCGCCCGGCCTACGTCGACCTGGTCGAGGCCACCGGCCAGATCGACGTGGCGATCTCGCCGCAGCAGGCGACGATCGGCGCGCTGCTGACGCACATCCGCCGCGGCGATGTCGTGCGCGTGCATGCGCTGCGCCGCGGTGCGGCCGAAGCCATCGAGGCCATCGCCCACGGCGACCGCCAGACCAGCAAGGTCGTCGGCCGGCGCATCGACGAGATCCGCCTGCCGCCCGGCACGACCATCGGCGCCGTCGTGCGCAACGGCGAGGTCACCATCTGCCACCACGACACGCTGATCGAACCCGACGATCACGTGATCCTGTTCCTGACCGACAAGAAGCGCATCCACGAGGTCGAGCGCCTGTTCCAGGTCGCCGTGACCTTCCTCTGAGCCACCCCGGGAACCCCGCATGCCCGTCACCGACCGCGATCGCTGGGATGCCCGTTACCGCGACGGCATCCCGCAGCAGCGCCCCTGCGCGACGCTGACCGCACACCTGCACCTGCTGCCGGCCCGTGGCCGGGCGCTGGATCTGGCCTGCGGCCTCGGTGCCAACGCCCGAGTGCTGGCCGCGGTCGGGCTCGACACCGAGGCTTGGGACGTGTCGCCGGTCGCGATCGGGCGGCTGCAGGCGCTCGCCGCCGCCGAAGGTCTGACGATCACCGCCACGGCCTGCGACCTGCTGGAAACGCCACCGGCTCCGCAGAGCTTCGACGTGATCGTCGTCGCGTACTTCTTCGAGCGCGCGCTGCTGCCGGCACTCGCCGCGGCGCTGCGCCCCGGCGGCCTGCTGTTTTATGAGACCTTCACGCAGCGCAGCGCCCACGGCCCGTCGAACCCCGACTGGAAGCTCGCCGACAACGAACTGCCATCGGCCCTGCCCGGCCTGCGCCTGCGCTATTACCGCGACGAGCAGGACGCCGGCGACCCGGCGCTCGGCCTGCGCGGCATCGCCGGCTACATCGGCCAGCGCCCGGCATGAATCCCGCCGCCCTCGAAGCCATGATCGCGCGCGGCCAGGACGGCGCCCTGCTGCGCACGACGCTCGGCAAGCTGTACCTCGACACCGGCGACGCGGCGCGCGCACATGCCCACCTCGAACGCGCGGTCGGGCTCGATGCGCAGTACTCGGCCGCCTGGAAGCTGCTCGGCCATGCCCGCGCCGCACTCGGCGATCCGGCCGGTGCGCTTGCGGCGTGGACGCAGGGCATCGCGGTCGCCGAAGCCCGCGGCGACCTGCAGGCCGCGAAGGAGATGGCGGTGTTCCACCGTCGCCTGCTGCGCAGCCTGCCACCGGACGCCCCGTAGCTTCCTGCCCGCGTCCTCAGCCCGCCGCACGACCCTCCACAAAAGCACAGGGCGCCCGGAGGCGCCCTGTGTGTGGCCGTGGGTGGACCGGAGCGTGCCGGTCACCGGCTCACTGCGAT